>NZ_BAAAMU010000075.1:0-49338 GCF_039529435.1 Nonomuraea maheshkhaliensis | reverse complement strand
GCCTCCGCGACCTCGTCGGCGGGAACGTCAGAAACCGTCCTGCGGGTACGGGTGCGCCTGGCGGGCGCCTCCGTGACCTCGTCGGCGTCGGTCGGCTGCGCGCGGGTGTCCGCGACCGGAGACTCGGGAGCCTCGGCGAGCGCCTGCTCGATGGCCGAGGACGCGGCGCCCCTGCGGGTGCGGGTGCGCTTCGGCTCGGCCGCGGCCTGGACCTCGTCCGCCGTGAAGATCGCCGGAGTCTCGTCCGTCTTGGCATTCACAGGTTCGACCTCCGGCCTCTCGACGGGTGCGTTCTCCGCCAGCTCCCGTCCGCCGCGGGTGCGGCGGGGCTGGCGCGGCGTGCGGGCAGGGCGCTCCTCGCGCTCTTCCCGGCGGCGTCCGCCACGGGTGCGGATCCGGCCGGTCTCACCGAGGTCCTCGATGCGCTCCGCGGACAGACCGGCGCGTGATCGGCTGGCGTGCGGCAGGACGCCCTTGGTGCCCTTGGGGATGTTCAGCTCGGAATAGACGTGCGGCGAGGTGGAGTAGGTCTCCTCGGGCTCGGCGAACTCCAGGCCGAGCATCTGGTTGATCATCTTCCAGCGGGTCAGCTCCTCCCACTCCACGAACGTGACCGAGATGCCCGTGCGCCCGGCCCGGCCGGTGCGGCCGATGCGGTGCACGTAGGTCTTGTCGTCGGTGGGGCAGTCGTAGTTGACCACGTGGGTGACGTCGTCGATGTCGATGCCGCGGGCCGCCACGTCGGTGGCCACGAGCACGTCGATCTTGCCGTTGCGGAACGCCCGCAGGGCCTGCTCGCGCTGGCCCTGGCCGAGGTCGCCGTGGACGGCCGCGACCGCGAAGCCGCGCGTGTCGAGCTGCTCGGCGACCATGTCGCAGGCCCGCTTGGTCTCACAGAAGACCATGGTGAGCCCGCGGCCCTCGGCCTGCAGCAGCCGCGCGACGATCTCGATCTTGTCCATCCGGTGGGCGCGCCACACGATCTGGCGCACCTGCGGGGTGGCCTCGCCCTCGCCGCTCTCCATCTCGGCGCGTACGTGCGTCGGACGGTTGAGGTATTTGCGCGACAGCGAGACGATCTCGCCCGGCATGGTCGCCGAGAACAGCATCGTCTGCCGCTGCGCCGGGATCAGCTTGAAGATCCGCTCGATGTCAGGAAGGAAGCCCAGGTCGAGCATGCGGTCGGCCTCGTCGAGCACGAGGGCGGTGACCTGACTCAGGTCGAGGTGCTTCTGCTTGACCAGGTCGAGCAGGCGGCCGGGGGTGCCGACGATCACGTCGACCCCGGCCTTGAGCGCCTCGATCTGCGGCTCGTACGCACGGCCGCCGTACACGGTCAGGACCCGGGAGCCGAGCTTGCCGGCCGCGGTCACGAGGTCCTCGCTGACCTGCACGGCCAGCTCGCGGGTCGGCACGATGACCAGCCCGCGGGGCTTCTTGCGGTTTTTGCGTGGCTTGCCGATGCTCTGGAGCATCGCGATGCCGAACGCGAGGGTCTTTCCCGTGCCTGTGCGGGCCTGGCCGATCAGGTCCTGGCCGCTCAGGGCGAGCGGGAGCGCCATCTCTTGGATGGGGAACGGTGTGACGATGCCCTCGGTCTCGAGGGCATCGGCGATCTCTGGTGTGACTCCGAGGTCTCGGAAAGTCGTCAGCGTGGCCTGCCTCAGTCTCAAATGAAGGCGGGCCTGCCGGGACCGACGGGCGGAAAACAGCCCCCGTGTCGTGGGTCCTCGCGGTAGAGCCAGCCCTCTCGCGTCATCGCGACCGCGCACCCGGGGAATCGGGGGTTATTATCGGGGGATTCCCCCGAATTAACACAGTGCGGTCGCACTTTCACAGAGCAGTGTACTCGATACCACAACGCTGGCCGAGCTTGCGTATGTTCCCGTAGATTCACCGAAGTACGCTGCCTTCCATGAACGAGTCTCCTGGAGTCGTCGATCTGCTCGGCGTGCTGGCCTATGCGGAGCTCAGTGCCTACGAGCGGATGACCGAGGACGCCGCCACCCTGGCGCCCTCGCTGGCCGACCGGGCCGCGCTGAGCGAGCTGGCCGTGACCGAGTACGCCCACTTCCGCCTCCTGCGCGACCGGCTGGGCGAGCTCGGCGCCGATCCCGACGCGGCGATGGCGCCGTTCGTGGCCGCGCTGGACGCCTGGCACGCGCAGACGAGGCCGGCCGACTGGCTGCAGGCGCTGGTCAAGACGTACGTGGGAGACGGCATCGCGCTCGACTTCTACCGGGAGGCGGCCAGGCACCTCGACCCCTCGATCGCCAAGCTGGTGGACGAGGTGCTGGTGGACGAGGAGCGCTCGCAGTTCGCGGTCGAGCGGGTCAGGGCGGGCATCGAGGCCGAGCCGACGGCGGCCGGGCGGCTGGCGCTGTGGGCGCGCCGGCTCGTCGGGGAGGCGCTCAGCCAGGGGCAGCAGGTGGCCTCCGCGCGGCCGGAGCTGGCCATGCTGCTGATGGAGTCGCTGGGGGAGGGACAGACCGACCTTTCCCGGCTTTTCGCAAGGCTGACCGAGGCCCACAACAAACGCATGACCGCCATGGGCCTCTGATTCTTTCCCCCCGCCGGTCGGGGGAGGTCGCAGTGCTCGCTGTACCGGCTCGCGGGTCGCGTGGGTGCCTGAACGCGCTCGCGGTGATGGTCGCCCGGGCGGCTGTGCGCGGTCGCGGTGACGGTCACACTGGCCGGGTCGGGCTGGCCCGGGCTGCGGCTGTCGGGTGAGGGTCGTGTGGCTGTTGCGTGGGTTGTCCTGCGAGGATTGTGCGGCTGTTGTGTGGTTTGTTCTGCGGCGGGTCTGGTCATCGGGCGGCGCGAGGGCACGAAACGGCTGTAGCGTGCAGACATGAGGGCCTCGCGCCGCTACGGCAGTTCCTTGACCAGATGTGGGCCGAATCGCTGGACCTCGCGCGCGGTGTTGCGGAGGGGGAGCGCGGGATGCCCGGCGACCGAATCGGGACGGGCGTGCGTCCCCCGGCGCCGATGGCCCCGCGCCTGCGAACTCGCCCGACCCGTCACCCACCACTGACCCACCCCGCCACGCCACCCGCCCACGGCAACGCCGCGCGGCCGGCTCATCTACGGCCCGGCTCACCTACGGCCCCCCGGCTGACGTGCGGCCGCGCTCACGTGCGGCCTGGCTCGCCCATGGCGAAGCCGATGCGGCCCGGTTGTCCGCTCACCGTGGCAGGTCCGGCCGTCTCAAGGGCGGAGGCTGACCTCGGGCCGGCGTACGTTGAGGACGCGCCGGAACTGGCATGGCACGGACGCAGGGGTACGGCGGTCGGGCCGCACCCCTGCCGACAAGTCGTTAAAGCGTGCCGCCGAAGCCGACCGGACGGGCTTCGTCCTCGCCGATCTCGATGAACCCCAGCGAGGCCACCGGCACCAGCACTCGCCTGCCCTTCACGTCGGTGATCGAGAAGACGCCGCCGCGATCGACGGCCAGCGCGTTTCTGATCTCCTCCTCGACCTGCTCGGCGGTGAGGTCGGTCTCGACAACGAGTTCGCGGTGTACGGACCGTACGCCGATCTTGACTTCCATTGGTGGCTCCCTAGTCGACAGGCTGGCTCACTCTCCCATCGTGACCGCTCAGGCCGGTGAAAAGGGTGAATGATCGCGGCCAGCGAACGGGTTATGCCGTACGCGGAAAACCGCTGATGCCGCGCCAGGCCAGCCGGGCCATGAGCTGCTCGGCCGCGTCCTTCGGAATCGAGCCCTGGGTGGTGACCCAGTAGCGGGCGCTCACCTCGGCCATGCCGACCAGCCCGACCCCGAGCAGGTGCGCCTCGTCGCTGGTGCAGCCGGTGTCCTCCTGGATGAGCTCGCTGACCATCTCCGCGCACTGGCTGAGCGAGCGCTCGACCCGCTGGCGTACGGGCGCGACGTTGCGCAGGTCGGACTCGAAGACCAGGCGGAACGCCTCACCCTGGCTGGAGACGAAGTCGAAGAACGCGCTGAACGTGGCCTGCACGCGCAGTTTGTTCTCCTGCGTGGAGGCCAGCGCCTCCCTGCACCGGTTGACCATGTCCTCGACGTGCAGGTCGAGCAGCGCCAGATAGAGCTCCAGCTTGCCGGGGAAGTGCTGGTAGAGCACCGGCTTGCTGACCCCGGCCCGATCGGCGATCTCGTCCATGGCGGCCGCGTGATAGCCGTTCTCCACGAACACTTCCTGCGCAGCGCTCAGGAGTTGCCGGCGGCGGGCCAGACGGGGCAGCCGGGTGCCCCGGGGTTTGGCATCCGGGGTTGCGGTCACGCGGGTCTCCATTGCTCTCAGCGGACTGTGCGGACATCCTACGTGCGCGTCGGCCACGGCCCGGTGACAACGCTCATCGCCGGTCGTCCGTCGCGCACATCGCCGGCATCAGCCCAGCTCAGCGGTAGTCGTCGTCGTCGAGATCCACCTCGCGGTCCTGGTCGGCCGCGTCGGCGGGATCGACGTCGAGCGGCAGCTCACGGCGCAGCCTGCCGGTCTGTGCGCCCAGCTCGCGCTGCTGCTCGGCGGCGTCCGCCTCGGGCGTCTCGATGGACAGTTCCCCCTCGTCGATCGGCACTTCTGCCTCTTCCTCCTCGATGTAGGCCCGCTCATCCCCGCGAATGTCCATCTCCGACATCTCGGTCCCCTCTCGGTGTGGACGCACCCAGCCTACGCCCGGCGGAAAAGGTCGCCGCGCTTCTCCACTCTGGCGAGTACGTCGGGCGCGGTGAAATCCAGGTCATGGGGGTCTTCGCAGCTCTCCACCTCTTTCCACGTGAGCGGCGTCGACACCGTGGGCCGCTCCCTGGCCCGCAGGGAGTAGGGCGCGACGGTGGTCTTGGCCGGGTTGTTCTGGCTCCAGTCGATGAACACCTTCCCCGGGCGCAGTTTCCTGGTCATCACGCTGACGATCTCGCCGGGATGCTCCTTGGCCAGGAGCTGGGCCAGCCTCTTGGCGTACGCGGAGGGCTCCTCGCGGCGGTCCCAGTCCGCGTACAGCTGCATGCCCTTGTTGCCGCTGGTCTTGGGCACGGCCGTGAGACCCTCCTCCTTCAGCGTCTCGCGCAGCATGAGCGCCACGCGCGTGCACTCGACGATCGTCGCGGGCGGGCCGGGGTCGAGGTCGAAGACGAGCGTGTCGGGCGGCAGCGCCTGGCCGTCCTCGTCCACGCGCCACTGGGGGACGTGCAGTTCGAGTGCGGCGAGGTTGGCGTAATAGATGAGCGTGGGCAGATCGTCCACGATCGCGAAGTCGATGGTCTCGCGGTTCTTGGTGCTGCCGGGCACGGGCAGGTTCGCCCGCCTGACCCAGCCGGGGGTGTGGTCGGGGGCGTTCTTCTCGAAGAAGGACTGGCCGGTGACGCCGTTGGGGTAGCGCTTGACGGTCAGCGGCCGGCCTTGGAGGTGCGGCAGCAGGACAGGCGCGACGCGGCTGTAGTAGTCGATGATCTCGGCCTTGGTGAAGCCGTACTCGGGATAGAGGACCTTGTCCAGATTGCTCAGCGTCAGCTCGCGGCCGTCCACCTTGACCGGCACCTTCATGGCGTGACCTCCGCGGGGAGCTTGTCGGGGCGCAGACCGCGCCACACGGGGTGGCGCAGCCGCCGCTCGTCGGTCCACATCGTGTAGGCCACCTCCCCGACCAGATCTGGCCTAACCCACCGATTTCTCCACGGAACCTCGTTGCGGAACGGGCTGCGCGGGATCTCCAGGGGCCGCAGCATCCGGTACAGATCGTCGAGCACGGCGTCGGTGAACCCCGTGCCGACGTGCCCGACGTACGTCAGCCCGTCGTCCGTGAACACGCCCATGAGCAGCGACCCGATGCCTCCCGAGCGGCGCCCCTTGCCCGGCTTCCAGCCGCCGATCACGACCTCGCGGGTGGTCAGGTTCTTCACCTTGATCCACCACGGCGACCGGGTGCCCGCCCGGTAGGGCGAGTCGAGCCGTTTGGCGACCACGCCTTCGAGCCCCTGCTCGTACGTGGCGCTCAGCAGGTCGGAGTCACCGGGGAAGTAGGGGGCCGCGCCGATGTCCAGCTCGTCGAGCAGCGCGCGGCGGTCGCGGTAGGTGAGGTCGAAGAGCGGCATCCCATCGAGATAGAGCAGGTCGAACGGCATGTACGTGATCGGGTACAGCCGCAGCACGGCCGGCTCAGGGTCGGTCAGGTGCATACGGTGCTGGAGCCGGACGAAACTGGGCCGGCCTCGGGGGTCCAGCGCCACGAGCTCCCCGTCGATGACCACGTTCTTGATCCCGAAGCCGGATATTTCCGGATAACGACGGGTGTACTCCACCCCGTGCCTGCCCGTCAGCCGCACACCGCCGTCGAGGTGCAGCAGGGCCCGGATGCCGTCCCACTTGACCTCCAGACCGTACAGATCGCGGTCGGAGGGTAGCCCCCCAGGTACGGCCAGCATCGGTTCGATTGGGTATGGCATTGGTTGCCCCATGACGGGTATGTGCCCAAAGGTGAGCTAATGAGAGCTGAGGAGTGTCCATGCGCAGCATCTGGAAAGGTGCGATCTCCTTCGGACTGGTGACGATCCCGGTCAAGCTCTACTCCGCGACAGAACAGAAGGACGTCTCCTTCCACCAGGTGCACCGCGAGGACGGCGGCAGGATCCGCTACAAGCGCGTGTGCACGCTGGACGGCGAGGAGGTCCCGTACGCCGACATCGCGAAGGGCTACGAACTGGCCTCCGGCGAGATGGTCGTGCTCACCGACGAGGACTTCGAGGGCCTGCCCCTGAGCACGTCGCGCCGCATCGACGTGCTCCAGTTCGCCCCCGCCGAGCAGATCGACCCCATCTACTTCGCCAAGTCGTACTACCTGGAGCCCGACGCGCAGGGGGCGAAGCCGTACGTGCTGCTGCGCAACGCCCTGGAGAGCTCGGGCCAGGTCGCGGTGGTCAAGGTGGCGCTGCGCCAGCGCGAGTCGCTGGCGACGCTGCGGGTCAGGGACGGCGTGTTCGTCCTGGAGACCATGCTCTGGCCGGACGAGATCCGCACGCCCGACTTCGGCTTCCTGGAAGAGGACATCGAGGTACGCGCCCAGGAGCTCAAGATGGCCGAGTCCCTCATCACCACCATGGAGTCGGACTTCGACCCCAGTGAATACCACGACACCTACCGCGAGGCGCTGCAGCAGGTGATCGAGGCCAAGGTGGCGGGCAAGGAGGTCGTCCCGGCCCAGGAGGAAGAGGAGGCCGGGCCCGCGGTGGACCTCATGGCGGCGCTTCGGGCG
Source organism: Nonomuraea maheshkhaliensis (assembly GCF_039529435.1). Taxonomy (NCBI): domain Bacteria; kingdom Bacillati; phylum Actinomycetota; class Actinomycetes; order Streptosporangiales; family Streptosporangiaceae; genus Nonomuraea; species Nonomuraea maheshkhaliensis. The sequence goes on along the minus strand of NZ_BAAAMU010000075.1, from coordinate 42,108 downwards.
AGCGTGGAGGCCGCCAAGCGCGAGCGCGAAGGGGCGCCGGCCAAGCCGAAGAAGGCGGCGGCCGGGAAGCCCAAGAGCGAGGAGAAGACTCCCGCCAAGCGCAAGACCCGCAAGTCCGCTTAGGAGCTTTCTCGAAGGGCCGGCTGTGCTGCCGGCTTGTCTCACTGGGCCCTGCTGTGGTGCGGGCCTGTTTCCATCCTTGTACGGCCGCGTAGGCCGCTTGTGTGTACGGCCGCGTCCCTACGGCTGTGCAGGCCGCCTTGGCGCCGTGTGACGGGTCGCTGAGCTGTGCCCGGAGGTCGATGCGACCCGGTGCGCCCCGGCCGGGGATCGGCGAGAGGACCGGCCGGAGACCGGCCTGGGAGGCCCGGGATCGGCCAGGGGCAAGCCGACCGCGATCACCCCGGCGGCGCTGCTGTGTCGATCACCAAATAGGACATATCAGGATAATTCGTGTTACTTCATTGTATAGCCCTTTAATGCAAGTAATAAGATTGTTAATGCAGAGCAAAATGGAGTCGTGCCTGTTTGCTAGGCAATCTGCCGGAAATGACAGCTTGTGGATGACTCTTCAGCGGGCGTCCAAGATTTGTTTCTGGTTATCCGGAAACGTCGAGAACGGGGCAATCGATCCTTTAGGGGGAATACGCAATGCCCAAGCTCAAGAGCGTACTAGCAGGCCTCGCCGTCAGCACCGCGCTGGCCGGCGGTGTGGTGAGCGCGGGAGCGGCCACAACCGCTGCGACCGCCGACGCCGCCACCCAGGTCAGCACCGGCACGTCCGTCCTCACCAACGGCTGCGGCGGTGGCTGGGCCTGGCGCCGCTGCGGCGGCTGGGGCTGGAACCGTGGCGGCTGGGGATGGCGCCGTGGCCACCACAAGTTCCGCGTCAGGGTTAAGATCCACAACCGCAACTACAACCGCAACGTCTTCCCGAGGCACGAGCGGCACGTGGACACCACTCGTTAATCGGTGGCCGTTCGGGAGTGGGGTCCGTAGTTTTATACGGAATGCTATTCCTTTCTCCTAGCGGTATTCAGGTGAGGACTCTCCGGTGTTTGCCGGGGGGTCCTCATCCTGTTATTCGCACACCCGCGAAAAGAGCGCTCGCCTTTGTGGGTGAGGGCGGCTCGGACGTGCCCGCGTACGTGCGCGGGGGAGCGTCCGCCCGGAAGAGGCGTCGGCACTTCATGGCGGCGAGGACGTCGCTGTGAGGGTGACGCACGTGCGCGGCACGGCGTGGCGGGGAGCCGCCCGGCGAGGTCGCGCGGAGGCGGGGTGGTCCGGCTCGCGACCCGGACCTCACGACGGCCGATCCCCGCACCGTGGGCCACCGTGGGACACCGTGGACCACCGTCGCGCACAGACTCCGCCCCTGTGTGGCGGACGGTGGGTCCGCATGTGCAGCGGACACCCGCCAGGTGCCTTTGGCCGCCGGGTGGACATCCGGCGGAGGGGAGGCGCCGAACGCTCGCATCGGCCGCGCGCGCCTTCGGTGTAGGGGGGACGGACGTGCTGGGGCGTTCGCATCGGCCGTGTAGGTCTTCGGTGGGAGGGGGAGGACGTGCTGAGTGCCCGTACGGGTCGGGCGGGGCCGGTGCTCGTCGGCGGAGCGTGGAGGGCGACGACGTGACGCGGGTTCAGGAGGTGCGGTGGGGGCGGACGTGGTGAGTGCCCGCATTCGGCGGGTGGACTTCCGGTCCTCGGTGTGGAGGGCCGGCGTCGTCTGCCGGTGAATGCGGGCACTCGGTGGTGTGCCTGAGCTCATCGCCCGGGTGGTTCATCACTCTGGGCGGACTCCTCGCCGGCGCGCCGGGCGCGCGGCGGGTTCAGGCCGTGCCAGGGGTGCTACCACCTGTGGTGATCAACACCGTTGTGGTTGTGGTTCCTGTTGATGATGACGATCCTGATGCGGCCCGGGCCGTGGTGGTGGCGACCCCAGCGCTTGCCGCGGTTCCACCCCCAGCCCCATCCGCCGCAGCGGCGCCAGCCGCAACCGTGTCCGGTCAGGACTGTCGTGCCGGCGCTGACCTGGGTGGCCGCGACGGCGCTCGCCGTGGTGGTGGCCGCTCCCGCGCTCACCACGCCTCCGGTCAGAGCGGTGCTGATGGCGAGTCCTGCGATGACACTCTTGAGCTTGGGCATTGCGCTTTCCCCCTAAAGGATCGATTGCCCCGTTCAGCCGCCGCAGAACTGTCCGCGTCAAAGCGAATGGTCCGTACAGCGACTCGGATGACGACTTGCATTTCATCCGTACGAGGCATATTTCCAGCAGAAAGCGCGACAAACCGGACTTACCGGGTTTTGCCCGACACGAGGCATTTCCGTGGGGCAATGAACAGCACGGCGCCCACGGCGAAAAGCCGGGACGGCGATTCCCGGCGGCAGTGACAATGGTTCGAAAATGACGCAGCGAGGGCTCCCCGGCTGTTGCCGAGGGAGCCCTCACCGAGTTGCCGTGGAGACGAGGAGAAATGAAAGCCTCAGGCCGAACCGCGCGAGAAAGCGGACCGCTCCCGAGAACCCGCACTAATGGCGGGCGCTCATCCCTGCGCCATCAACGCACGGACTTTGTTACCAGTTCTGCCCGTCACGGCGCTGGTGGTGGTGGTGCTCCTGGCCGTCGTTGATGTTGTGGTTGTCGTTGCGGATGACGATGCAGATGTTGCCGCTACGGTTGCGCCGGTGGCCGCCCCAGCCCCAGCCCCAGCCGCCGCCACCGTGGTGGCCCCTGTTGCAGCGCTGGTGGTGACGACCGTAGCGGTGGTGGTGACGGCCCCAGCCCCAGCCGTCCGACGCGAGGACGGACGTGCCGCTGGTGACCTGGGTGGCGGCGTTGGCCGCGGTCGTCGCCGCGCCCGCGCTGACCATGCCGCCGGTCAGCGCCGTGCTGAAGGCGAGGCCTGCGATAACACTCTTGAGCTTGGGCATTGCGTTTTCCCCCTAAAGGATCGGTTGCCCCGTTCTCGGCGTTTTCCGGATTGCCGGGAAACAGATCTTGGACGGCTGCTGAAGGCTCATCCACGGAATGTCATTTCCGGGTCGGTGGGCGGGCAAACAGTCACGACTCCATTTTGCTCTGCATTAACAATCTTATTGCTCGGATTAAAGATTTATCCACTGAAAAGAGCGGATATGTCCGAATCTTCCGCATTTGGCCCCGGCCAAGTATGGGCGGCAGCGGGACATCGTCCGGACGCCGAATGGCGCCGGACCCTTTTCGGCACCGATGATGCGCATGCGCGGGCCGCTCCTGGAAACAAAAGTCCGCGAGCGAACAATGACGCGACGCCGGCCATGACAAACGCACGAGCAGGCTTGGCCGTTTTCGCCACAATGGGGATGCGTGCCAAAAGCCGAGGTGCGTTGTCCGGCGCGAGCGGCGATCATCGTCAGGCGGGAACCGGCGATCGAGCCGTCCCGGGAGATGTCCGCCGCTGTGCGTGGATCCCGGCCATGACGCTCGCCGGCCCGTTCCGTCTGTTCACGATACGTGCCTCGCTCGTCACGCTAGGTATCGTCATGCTTTCCGGCGGGGATGGCCATAAACGGCTTACGCCAGCTTTTGCCACAGCCTTGGTGCGTCATGAGATCGCTTAGACATCTATCCAGCGAAAAATCCAGACACGCCCGGGTCAGCCCCCGGCCGGCGGCCATGGCAGGGGTTGGGCCCGGCGGGGTGCTCCCCGCCGCAGGGGGGGGGGCGGCCCGGGGCGCCCGGCCCAGCCTGGCCCGCCGGGCCGGTCGAGGGCGATCGTCGAGGGCGCAGGGGGGCGCCGCTCAGGACGGTGAGCCCTCCGCCGATCATGCGCGTACCCCTCCGTACGGAGTCCGGCCCCCACCAAGGGCCGATGGTTATCGTGGAAAGTCGGGATGAGGCGTTCGAAGGAAACGAGGAGGAGAGATCATGGCCGCGGAGCCGGTCCCACACTGGCCGGGACGCATGATCGGCTCGGTGCACGTCCGATCCACGCCGAAGGGCCCCGCCGAGCAGGCGGTGTTCGTGCACGGCCTGGCGGGGGCGGCGACCAACTGGACCGATCTGATGGACGAGCTCAAGGACACCGTCACCGGCCACGCCATCGACCTGCCGGGCGCGGGGTTCTCGCCCGTGCCGCCCGACGGTGACTACTCGGTCGCCGCCCACGCGGGCGCCGTGATCGGCCTGCTGGAGCACACGGGCCCGGCCCACCTGTTCGGCAACTCGCTCGGCGGCGCGATCGCGGTCAGGGTGGCCGCCTCCCGCCCCGACCTGGTCCGCTCGCTCACGCTCGTCTCGCCGGCCCTGCCCGATCTGCTCCCGAGGTACGGCCCCGTCCGCATCGCCGCGGCGGCGGTGCCCAGGCTGGGCGAGTGGGTGGCCGACAGGCTGCGCATGATCCCGGTCGAGCAGCGCATCACCGCGTCCATGTCCTTGGTGTGGGCCGACGCGGGCGCCGTGCACCCCGTACGCCTGCGCGACGCCATCGACGAGCAGCGCAGGCGTGACGACCTGCCGCACGCGGGCGAGGCCATGATCCGCTCCGCGCGGGGCATCGTCGCCGAGTACTTCCGCAGGGGCGAGGACACGCTGTGGCGCCAGGCGGAGAAGGTCAGGGCCCGCACCCTGATCATTCACGGCCGCCACGACCGCCTGGTCCGCCCGGCCATGGCGAGGAAGGCGTACCGTACGTTCCGGCAGGTCAGGCTGGTGCTGCTGCCGACGGCGGGGCACGTGGCGATGATGGAGACGCCGAAGGTGGTGGCGGCCGAGGCACGCCGTCTGATCAGTGAGACTCGATTGGGGAATGCCCCACTGCCCAGCTAGGTTTCACAGTTGAGATAAGACCCCTGAAACGGGAGCGTAGAACGTGTCGTTGCCACCGCTGGTCGAGCCGGCCGCAGAGCTGACCGTCGACGAAGTGCGCCGCTACTCGCGCCACCTGATCATTCCCGATGTGGGCATGGCGGGGCAGAAGCGGCTGAAGAACGCCAAGGTGCTGTGCGTGGGCGCCGGTGGCTTGGGCTCCCCCGCGCTGCTGTATCTCGCGGCGGCGGGTGTCGGCACCCTCGGCATCATCGACTTCGACGTGGTCGATGAGTCCAACCTGCAGCGCCAGGTCATCCACGGCCAGTCCGACGTGGGCCGGCCGAAGGCCGAGAGTGCCGCCGCCTCGATCCGCGAGATCAACCCGCTGGTCGACGTCGTGATCCACAACACGGCGCTGACGACCGAAAACGTCATGGAGATCTTCGCCGGCTACGACCTCATCGTCGACGGCACCGACAACTTCGCCACCCGCTACATGGTGAACGACGCCGCCGTGCTGCTCGGCAAGCCGTACGTCTGGGGCTCGATCTACCGCTTCGACGGCCAGGCCAGCGTCTTCTGGGCCGAGCACGGGCCCTGCTACCGCTGCCTCTACCCGGAGCCCCCGCCTCCCGGCATGGTGCCGTCGTGCGCCGAGGGCGGCGTGCTCGGCGTGCTGTGCGCGTCCATCGGCTCCATCCAGGTCAACGAGGCCATCAAGCTGCTGACCGGCATCGGCGACCCGCTGGTCGGCCGGCTGATGATCTATGACGCCCTGGAGATGAAGTACCGCGACGTCAAGGTCCGCAAGGACCCCGAGTGCGTGCTGTGCGGCAAGGACCCGTCGGTCACCCAGCTGCTCGACGACTACGAGGCCTTCTGCGGCGCGGTCTCCGACGAGGCCGCCGAGGCCGCCAGCGGCTCCACGATCACCGCGGCCGAGCTCAAGGGCATGATGGACCGCGGCGAGAACATCTACGTCGTCGACGTCCGCGAGCTCAACGAGTACGAGATCGTCTCCATCCCTGGCGCCACGCTGATCCCCAAGGGCGAGTTCCTCAACGGCTCGGCCCTGGAGAGGCTGCCCCAGGACAAGAAGATCGTGCTCCACTGCAAGTCGGGCGCGCGCTCGGCCGAGGCGCTCGCGGTCGTCAAGAACGCCGGCTTCTCCGACGCCGTCCACGTGGGCGGTGGCGTGCTGAGCTGGGTCAAGACCGTGGACCCGAGCCTGCCCAGCTACTGAGGGTTTCTGGGGATGTTCCCCCGACATCCGCTTTAAGGTCGAAGGTGTGAACTCCGCCCGCCCCTGGCCCACACTCGTGGTGGCCTCCGCGCTGACACTGTTCTGCGCGGTGACCGCCGGAGCGGCGGGCAGCGCGGCGGGCACGGAGCTCACCAGGGGGCCCAGCACGGCCGAGCTGCGCACGGCGGCCGCGCTGGAGGTGGCCGAGCGCTGGCGCACCTGGCCCACGGGCCGCATCTTCCCCGCGACGCTGCCCTACTCCGCCGAACAGGGCGGGCACGAGCGGGCCCACCGGGTCGGCATCTCGCCGCACGCGACGTGCGGGAAGGACGCCGTGGACGCCAAGGCGGTCGCGACGCTGCGGGCGGCGGGCTGCAAGGGCGTCCTGCGGGCCACGTACGTGGACGCGTTGCGCGGCGTGCTCGTCACGATCGGCGTGGTGGCGCTGCGCGACGAGCCTGGGGCCGTGCACGCCAGGTCGGCCTTCGCCGACAACGGCAAACCGGCGCCCGGGCTGCGTCCGCTGGCCTTCACCGGCACGGTCTCCGACCGGTTCACGCCGGCCGTGCGCCAGTCGGGGTCGGTCCGCCAGGCGGGCCCGTACCTGGTGCTGACCACGGCCGGCCAGGTCGACGGGCGCCCGGCCGACGCGGCCGGCGAGCCCCGTCCCGCGATCTTCGCCTTCGCCACCGACATCGCCGAGCGCGTGCTGAGTGCGCTGAGCACCCCGAAGATGCCCGACTGCGCCGCGAAGGAGTGGCGGTGCTGACCGGGGGCAGGGGGCGCGGCGTCGGCGCCGTGGTGGGGGTGTTGCTGCTCGCCGCCGCCCCCGCCGCGGCCGGAACCCTGCTCCACCCCGCCCACGCCGATGACGTGCGCGGCGGACAGCAGGCCGTCATCGAGACGCTGAAACTGCCGCAGGCGTGGCGGACCAGCAAGGGCGCGGGCGTGCTGGTGGCGGTGCTCGACTCCGGCGTCGATCCGGGCCATCGCGACCTGGCCGGCTCGGTCCGCGTGGGCAAAGATTTCACCGAGGGCGCAAACCCGCCCGGCACCACGCCCAGCAGGCTGCACGGCACCTACATGGCCTCCCTGATCGCCGGGCACGGCCACGGACCCCAGGGAAAACGGGGGATCATCGGCGTCGCGCCCGAAGCGGACGTACTGTCGGTAAGGGTCATCCTCGAAGACGAGGAGCCGGGCTTCCGGGAGTTCAACTCGGCCGAGCGCTTCGAGAACGTGGTGGCCAAGGGCATCCGCTACGCGGTGGACGAGGGGGCAGACGTCATCAACATGTCGATCTCCAAGGAGCTGGCGACCAGGGAGGAGCGCGCGGCCATCCGCTACGCCATCTCCAAGGGCGTCGTGCTCGTCGCCGCCGCGGGCAACCGGGGCGACAGGAAGGTCGAAGGCGACTTCGCCCCCTACTCCTACCCGGCGGCCTTCCCCGGCGTCGTCTCCGTCGGCGCGACCGACGGAGAGCTGCGGCGGGCCACGTTCTCCAACTGGAACTCCTCGGTGCTGGTGGCCGCGCCCGGTGTGGACATCATGGGCGCGGGCCCGGGCGACGAATACTGGGTCGGCCGGGGCACCTCGCAGGCCAGCGCGCTGGTGTCGGGCGTGGCCGCGCTGATCAAGGCGCGCCATCCGCGCATGTCGCCGCCCCTGGTGGCGCGGGCCATGGCCGACAGCGCCACCGACCGGCCTCCAGGCGGCTACGACACCGCGACCGGCTTCGGCGTGGTCAACGCCGCCAAGGCCCTGGCCGAGGCGGCCCGGCTGGCCGGGCACACCGAGACCGCCGCGGGCGCCCAGGCCCAGGACCCGGCCCGGCCGCTGGCCGGCGGGCAGGCGGGGCCGGTCAAGGTCATCTTCAGGGACGAACGCCGCGTCACGGTCTACGCGGCGGTCGCCGCCACGGCCGGCGCCGGCGCGCTCGCGTCCCTGGCCGTCATATTCATCCTGGTCAGGCGGGTACGCCGGGCCTCCATGGCGCAGGACGCATGATCCGCCCACCAAGGGGGACGAAATAGACACGAAGCGAATGCGGGAACGAGGCGGTGGTGAAGGGACGTAGGTCGGTCACAGGGCTCCCGCGTGCCGAGGGAGAGGCCACGCAGGGGCGCAGGAACCCGCTCGGCGCCACCACCGGCCGGCGATCACGCGTGCGCTCATGGCCGGCGGCGGGCTCGCGCCGGCGTACGGAGGCCAAGGAGCGGGCCGAGCTGGCCCTCCTCCAGCAGGGCATTCGCAATCGCCGGGTCTTCGTGACGCTGCTCGGCGTCATCATCGCCGTGTCGGCGGTCGTCGTGCTGCTCGGCACGGTCGGCATGGTCGCCGAGACGCGCTCGCGTCCGCTGACGCCCGCCGAGCAGAACCAGTACAAGCAGGAGGAGATCGCCCGCCGCTGGCAGGCGTGGCCCGCCAGTGGGGTCTTCCCCGAAGAGGTGCGATACCTCGGGCTCGACCGCGCCCAGCAGTACGCCAGAAGGGTCGGCATCGCCCCCGAGACCGAGTGCGCCAAGGGCGTGGACGCCTCCGTGGCCGGTGTGCTGCAGAACCACGGCTGCCTCACCATGCTGCGGGCCACCTACATCGACCAGACGGCCTCCTTCGTCATCACGGTCGGCGTGGCCGTGCTGAAGGACGAGGCGTCCAGGATCTCGGCGGTCGAGGAGCTCACCCAGGACGACCGCGTCGGCGTGCTGCCCGTCGCCTTCCCCGGCACAGTGAGCGAGCGCTTCGGGCCCGACCAGCGCCAGCGCACCGGATGGGTGGGCGCCGGCCCCTACCTCGTGTTCTCGACGGCGGGTTACGCCGACGGGCGCACCAGGGCCGCGATCCCGCCCGAGGAGATCCTGCACAGCGAGTTGTGGCCGGCCGCCAAGTCGATCGGCAACCAGATCGCCTACTTCCTGGCGGACCCGCCCAAGGTGCCGCCCTGCACCCAGGGGAACGTGTGCTGACCGCCGTACGCGTCGTCACCGCCGCGCTGCTCGCCTTCTCCGCACCCGCCGCCGATCCCGTCAGGGAGCAGCAGCAGTGGGTGCTCGACGCGCTCAACATCGAGCAGGCGTGGCAGGTCACCAAGGGGGAGAACATCACCGTCGCCGTCGTCGACAGCGCCGTCGACGGCGAGATCAAGGAGCTGAAGGGCCGCGTCACCGCCGGCCCCGACATGACCTCGGGCTCGATCACCCGCGAGCTGCCGCCCGGCCGGCACGGCACCGCCATGGCCGCCCTGATCGCGGGCTCGGGCAAGGACGACGGGCTCATCGGCACCGCGCCGGCGGCCCACATCCTGTCGCTGCCCATGGTCATCGATGACGAGCCCGCGCTCATCCCGCCGCTGGAGAGCGAGGCGTCGGCGGAGAGCCCGCTGGCCCGCGCGCTCCGCTACGCCGCCAACCACGGCGCCCAGGTGGTCAGCATGTCGATCGGCTCGTACGGCCCGCTCAGGTCGGAGCGCGAGGCGGTCTCGTACGCGCTCAGCAAGGGCGTCGTGCTGGTCGCGGCCGTGGGCAACGACGGCCTGACCCAATACGCCAAGGACAAGGGCACCTCCTACTGGAGCTTCCCGGCCGGCTACCCCGGCGTCATCGGCGTGGCCGCCACCGACAAGCAGGGCCGGCGGGCCACGTTCAGCAGCGACAACCTGTCCGTGCTGGTCTCCGCGCCCGGCGTGCAGGTGCCGGTGGTCAAGCGCAAGAAGGGCTACGAGCTGTCCGAGGGCACCAGTTCGGCCGCCGCGCTGGTGGCAGGGGTGGCCGCGCTGATCAAGTCGCGTCATCCGACGTTGCCGCCCGAGCAGGTCGCGCAGGCCCTGGCGGCGAGCGCCAGGGGCCGGCCGGCGGCCGGCTACGACGACAAGACCGGGTTCGGCGTGGTGGACGCCGCCGCCGCGCTGAACGCCGCCGAGCGGCTCACGGGCGCCCAGCGCAGCATCACGCCCGGGATGGAGCACTTCGGTCAGGGCGAGGACTCTCCGGTGCCCACCAGGCCCGGCCCCGACCCCGTGCGGCTGTGGCTGTACGGGGGCGGCCTGCTCGTGGCGCTGGTCACGTTCTGCGGCGCGATCGTCGTGCTCAACCAGCGTAAGGAGCAGTGACGGGCCCGATGACAGGCGTCGACCAGGCGCGACGATATGCTCGACCAGGCATAACGGCATGAGGTGAACAGGTTTCTCGTTGGTGGGAAGATCCGCTATGGTCGCGCGTCATGGGATACGAGCTGCGGGTGGTGCGCGAGTCGCCACTCGCCTTCGCGGAGCTCGCGAAGGCCATCGCGCCGGCCGGTTTCGAGCTGCGCGGATCTGAGGAGATCGTGGCCGGGCACGGGGGTGGCACGCACGCCGTCGCCCGCTGGCACGGCCAACTGGTCGGTGAGCCCGGCTCCGACTGGCAGGTGGCCCAGCTCCTGAGGCTGGCGACCGCGCTCGGCGCCCGGCTCATGGGCGAGGACGGCGAGGTCTACGCGCTGCGCGACGGCGTCATCGAGGTCTCGACGGGCGGCAGCGTGGTGGAGATCGGCAAGTTCGAGGAGATCATCGACGCGGGCCCGTCCGCATGGAGCCCGTGAACCCCTTCGCCGAGCGCGTGCTCGACGTGGTCGAGCGGATTCCGCCCGGCAAGGTCATGGCGTACGGCGACATCGCCGAATATCTCGGCGAGGGCGGCCCCCGTCAGGTGGGCAAGGTCATGTCCACGTGGGGCGGCGGCGTGCCGTGGTGGCGCGTCGTCCACGCCGACGGCACCGCCGCGGCCCCTGACCACCTGCGACGCTGTCTGGACCACTGGCGCGAAGAGGGCACTCCGCTGCGCGGCGAGCGGGTGGACATGCGCTTGGCGCGCTGGGACGGGCGTTCAGCCGATTTTCAGTAACCCAGTTGACCAGCACTTTCTCCAATACGGCGATTCTGTGACATGTGACTCCCATTACCATGGGCAAAACACTGATGGCGGCCCGAAAGGCGGTGCCACCCCTATGGCCACCGGCGTCACAGCCCAAAGCCAGGGCGGCGATTCGCTCGCCGACCGCCTGAAGGCTGTCCAGGATCTCTGTGATCGTGGCGAGCCTTTTGAAGCGGTCATGCGAGCCGTCGGCCCAGGCGGCCGCGACGCGGCATTCGACACCGAGGTGCTCAGCAACCACCTCGGCGCGCGCATCGAGCTGGCGGTCAAACGCGGCCCCGCGCGACGGCGCGAGATGCTCGACCTCATCCGCCCGTACCTCGCGGGCGTGGACGCCGGCGTCAAGCGCGACCTGCCGGTCGCGCGCCGCGTCCTGTGCCACCTGATCGAGACCCGCCCCGACGAGGAACTCGTCGACGGCGAGACGCTCACCAAGGTGGTGACGGCGGCGGCAGAGCCGTCCAAGCGCATCCGCAAGGGCCTGCGCTGGTACGCCGACCTGCCCTTCCGCGACGAACTGCCGCCCGACCTCTACCGCCTGCGGCGCGCCGACCTGGTGCCCGTCACCCACATCGACGACATCGTCTGGGTCGACGGCAAGCTGCGCGTGACCGGCTTCGCCTACCTGGCGGGGCTCTCGGTCCGCAGCCGCAGGTTCAACCGGGCGACCGTGGTGTTGCGCGGGCCGCGCTGGTTGCCGCCCATCCGGATGCGCACCCGCCGGGTGCTGGCCCCCGAGGCCACCCACGGGGCGCGCGAGCCGGGCTGCAACTACGACTGGTCCGGCTTCAACGCCGAGGTGAGCATGTGGCCGCTGCGCTGGCGCGGCGCCGTGCGCGGCGTGGTCTCGGGCGTGCGCCGCCGCATGCGGCACCGTCCGTCCGTGCCTGACGCCACGACGTGGCGGGCCGAGATCGTGTTCTGGAGCCGGGGCGCGCGGGCCACGGGCCTGCTGCGCGGCTCCTCGATCGGCCGTCCCGAGCGGCCCGCCGGGCTCAAGCTGAAGCCCGGCTGGTGGGTCAGGCCGGTCTGGACCTCCGACCGGGCGCTGCAGGTCGTGCTCCAGCCCAACAGGGCCGAGCTGACCGGCGTGACGCTCGACGGCGAGCATCTCGAACTGAAGATCTCCCTGCCCGGCCGTCAGGTCACCAAGGGCCACGCCAGGCTGGGCGGCCACCGCATCGCCGCCGACTTCACCCCGTCGGGCGACGGCACCGAGGTCAAGGTCGGGCTGGCCGTGCCCGCGCTGCTGCAGGAGAAGGACGGGCGGCGGCTCTGGGTCGAGCCCAAGGGCGACCCGGCGGCCTCCGTCATGCTGGCCGACCTGGTGGAGACCCGCACGCCGGTGGGCGACCGCGAGATCACCGTGCTCGGCGACCGCCGTGACCGGGTCGTGGTCTCCGCCCACCGCATCCGCCCGGTGATCACCTCGGCGACCTGGGAGGGCTCCGCGCTCGTGCTGCGCGGCGACTATCCCGACGCGCCCGGGCCCCGCACGCTCACGCTGCGGCACCGGTCGGGGCTGTCGTACTGGCTGCCCATGGAGCGCTCCGGCCAGGAGTTCACCGTGCGGGTGGAGCCGGCCTCGATGGACCGCTTCGGCGAGGCCGTCCCGCTCTTCTCCGGCACCTGGAACATGTCGCTGCGCCACCCGTCGGGCGAGATCGTCCCGCTGCGGATGGACCACGCGGCCCTGGGCGGCCTGGACGAGGAGCCGCGCACGCTCGGCGGTCACCTCTACCGGATGATCTCCACCCGCTTCGACGTCCCGGTGATCACCGTCGAGGAGGACCGTCCCGCGCAGGAGCGCGGCGTCGCGGGCACCCATGTCCTGCGCCGCGTCTTCTACCCGGCCCAGCGCACCGAGCCGCTGCGCGACGCCACCGTGTACGTGGTCAACGACGGCCGGCTCTACGCCGACAGCGTCCGCGCCATCTACGAGGAGCGCCTGCGCAGGGGCGACGACCGCGAGCACCTGTGGGTGGTCAAGGACGGCGCGTTCGTGCCGCCCGGCGGCGCGACCGTCATCCGCGCCGGCAGCCGCGAGCACCACGAGGCGCTGGCCAGGTCCCGCCACATCATCACCAACTCGTTCCTGCCCGTCTGGTTCCGCGCCCGCGAGGACCAGGTGGTGGTGCAGACCTGGCACGGCACCCCGGCCAAGCTCATCGGCGGCGACCAGTCCCACATGAAGCGCGACCCGAGGCCGCCGATCTGGCACCGCCAGGTGGCCGAGGTGCGCGGCTGGGACCTGCTGCTGTCGCAGTCGCCGTGGGCCACGCCGGTGCTGCGCAAGGCGTTCGGCTACAAGGGCGAGATCCTGGAGAGCGGCCTGCCCCGCAACGACGTGCTCAACTCGCCCGACAGGGACGCGCTGGCCGCGGCCGTGCGCGAGCGGCTGGGCCTGGCCGAGGGCAAGCGCGTGGTGCTGTACGCGCCGACGTGGCGCGACTACGACCGCAAGAACGCGATGGTCAAGCTCGACCTGGCCAAGGCCCGCGAGGCGCTGGGCGCCGACCACGAGATCCTGGTCCGCGCCCATCCGATGCAGGCCGCGCCCGCCGTACCCGACATCGCCCGCGACGTCACCACGTATCCGGATATCGCGGATCTGCTGCTGGTGGCCGACGTGCTCGTGACCGACTACTCCTCGGTCATGTTCGACTTCGCCGCCACCGGCAAGCCGATCGTGCTCTACGGCTACGACCTGGCGAAATACTCCGCCAAGCGCGGTCTCTACATCGACCTGCCCGAGCAGGCGCCGGGGCCGTTGCTCTCGACGTCGGCCGACGTGGTCGACGCGCTGCGCTCGATCGACGAGGTGGCGGCGGCCCACGCCGACCGCTACGACGCCTTCCGCGCCACGTTCGCGCCCCGCGACGACGGCAAGGCCACGGCCCGGGTGGTGGACCACCTCTTCTCCTGACGCCTGAACAGGCCCCGCCCGGCGAGGGCGGGGCCTTTGGCGTTCAGAAGAGCTCGGGCAGGTCGTCGGGCAGCACGTATCGCCGGCCAGGGTCGTGGTCCAGGCCGCGGGCCCCGGCCTTCGCGCCGCCGGCCGGCAGGTGCTCGACGAGCACGTAGAGCAGCGCCGAGGTGCTGGTGGCGCAGACGATCTCACCGCTGTCGATCAGCTTGCGGACCCGCGCGAGCGGCACCCACTCCACCCGCTCGGCCTCCCACGGATCAGAAGGGGGCCCGATGTGGGTGGCCGAATCGCCCCGGTAGACGTGGTGCAGGCTGTCGGAGACGCCGTTGCTCGGCTGGAGGCCCATCAGCGGACGCAGCGGCCCAGGACGCCAGCCGGTCTCCTCCTCGAACTCGCGCGCGGCCGCGGCCACCGGCGATTCGCCCTCCTCGACCTGCCCGAGCGGGATCTCCCACGCCCAGCTGTCGGTGATGAAGCGGTGGCGCCAGATGAGCAGCACCCGATCGCGGTCGTCGGTCACCACGGCTCCCGCGGCCGGCGCCGTGCGCAGCAGCCGGTGGTCGAGCCGGCTCCCGTCGGGCAGCTCCACATCCGCCACGCGGACGTCCATCCATGGATCGCGATAGAGCGACTTCTCCGAGTGGACCTGCCAGCGCATGCGCTCGAACCCCCCGCACAAAGGCGAACATTGACTGTACGCTACAGGTCTTCACTCTCCGTGAGAGGGCGCAAATCGCCGGTGCCGCCGTCCCATCGTGACGCTGCGGGCGAACAAACCCACCGGCGTGTCACGAGAAATCCGGCATCTCCCTCGATAACGTAGGCGGATCTCCCAGGGAGACCGGGCAAGTCGGCACGATCTACCCCTGTGGTCTGGTGGAATCTAGTGCTGTGAGTGCTCAGACCTGGCGGTTGGTGCGACGAGGGGGCGGGGGGCCCGCTGCGCCTCCTGTGCTGGATGAGCACCAGCGTGCCGTGGTGGCCCACCAGGGCGGCCCGCTCCTCGTTCTCGCAGGTCCAGGCACCGGCAAGACCACCACGATCGTCGAGAGCGTGGTCGAGCGGATCGAGCGGCGCGGCGTCGACCCCGAGCGCGTGCTCATCCTCACCTTCAGCCGCAAGGCCGCGGAGGAGCTGCGCCGGCGCGTCACCGGCCGCCTGCGCCGCACCACCCGCTCCCCGCTGGCGCTGACCTTCCACTCCTACGCCTACGCGCTGCTGCGCCGCGAGTGCGTGCTGGCGGGCAAGGCGCCGCCGCGCCTGCTCACCGGCCCCGAGCAGCTGCTGGAGATCCGCCGGCTGCTCCACGGCGAGCTGGAGCGGGGCGCGCCCGAATGGCCCGCCTCGCTGCGCGAGGCGCTCAAGACGCGCGGCTTCGCCGAGGAGCTGCGCGACTTCCTGTCCAGGGCCAACGAGCGCGGCCTGGACGCAGAGCGGCTGGTGGCGCTCGGCCGGCTGCACGGGCGCGCCGACTGGGCGGTGGCCGGGCGCTTCGCCGAGCGCTACCAGGACCGCTTCGACCTGGCCCCCGAGGAGACCTACGACTACGCCGAGCTGGTCGGGGCGGCCTCCGCGCTGCTGGCCGACCCGGAGGTGCGCGAGCGCGAGCGGGCCGCGCACGACGTGGTGTTCGTCGACGAATACCAGGACACCGACCCGGCCCAGGAGCTGCTGCTGGCCCACCTCGCCGGCGACGGCCGCGACCTGGTCGCGGTGGGCGACCCCGACCAGTCGATCTACGGGTTCAGAGGCGCCGACGTGCAGGGCATACTCAAGTTCCCCGAGCGGTTCAAGAGCCGCGACGGGCGTGAGGCGCCGGTGCTGGCGCTGCGGGTGTGCCGCAGGAGCGGGGCCGACCTGCTGGAGGCATCACGCCGGGTGGCGGCCAGGCTCCCGGTCGCGCCCGCGCCCGAGCACGACCAGCGCCACGGCCACCGCGACCTGGTGCCGCTGCCCGACGCCGACCCGGGCGACGTGCGGGTGCTGCTGGCCGACAGCGTCAGCCAGGAGGCCGCGATCGTGGCCGACACGCTGCGCCGCGCCCACCTGATCGACGGGGTGCCGTGGCACCGGATGGCGGTGCTGGTCCGCTCGGCCCGCCGGCAGGTGCCGCTGCTGCGGCGGGCGCTGGTCAACGCCGGGGTGCCCACAATGATCGCCGGTGACGAGGTGCCGATCGCGCAGGAGCCCGGCGTGCGGCCGCTGCTCACGATGCTCCGGGTGGCGCTGGATCCGGCCGAGCTCGACGAGGGGGTGGCCGAGGAACTGCTGACGGGGCCGCTCGGCGGCACCGACATGATCGGCGTGCGCCGCCTGCGCCGCGCCCTCAAGATCGCCGAGAACGAGGCCGTACAGGCGACCGAGACGGACGGCGGTGACGAGCCCGACTCCGGCGACGAGGCCGCCGGCAGCGACGACGAGGCCGGTGGTGATGACGAGGCCGAGGTGCCGTCGCGGGCTGGGGCGCGTTCATCGGGTGAGTTGCTCGTGGCCGCCATCAAGGACGTGCGGGAGCTGACCCGGATCGAGCCCCACGTGGCGCTGCCGGCCGAGCGGGTGGCCAAGCTGCTGGCCACCGCCCGCGAGGCCGCCAGGCAGCAGGGCACCGCCGAAGACCTCCTGTGGGCCGTCTGGGACGGCAGCGGCCTGGCCGGGCGGTGGGGCGAGCTGAGCCTGTCGGGCGGCCCCAGGGGCGCCCAGGCCGATCGCGACCTCGACGCCGTCGTGGCGCTGTTCGACCACGCGGCCAAGTTCGTCGACCGCATGCCCATGGCCGGCCCCGAGGTGTTCATCGACGACCTGGCCGCCCAGGAGATCCCCGGCGACACGCTGGCCGACCGCGCCCCCGACGGCGACGCCGTGCGCGTGCTGACCGCCCACCGCTCCAAGGGCCTGGAGTGGGACGTCGTGGTGGTGGCGGGCGTGCAGGAGGGCGTCTGGCCCGACCTGCGCCTGCGCGGCTCGATGCTGGGCGTCGAAGACCTGGTGGAGGTGGTCGAGGGCGCCAAGCCCAACGCCGCCTCGCTGGCCTCCAAGCTGCTGGCCGAGGAGCGCAGGCTGTTCTACGTGGCCGCCACCAGGGCCAGGCGCAGGCTCGTGGTCACCGCCGTGGGCGGGGAAGACACCGACGAGCGGCCGTCCAGGTTCCTGTCGGAGCTGATGCCGGGCGCGGTCGAGTCGGCCACGGTCGACGACCGGGCCCGCTGGCTCACCATGTCCGCGCTGGTGGCCGACCTGCGCAGCGCGGTGACCGACCCCACCAAGCCGGCCAGGGTGCGTCGGCGGGCGGCCCGGCAACTGGCCCGCCTGGCCGCCGCCGGGGTCCAGGGCGCCCACCCCAACGACTGGTACGCCCTGACCCCCATCTCCGACGACCGCCCGCTGAGCTGGCCCGGCGACATCGTGAACATCTCACCGTCGGCGGTCGAGAGCTTCACCAAGTGCGGCCTGCGCTGGCTCCTGGAGACGGCGGTGGGGGCGGCCGGCACGAGCACCGCGCAGGGCCTGGGCAACATCATCCACGCCCTGGCCGTGCTGGCGGCCACCGACCTGCCCAGCGAAGACCTGCTGGGCGACCGCCTCGACCAGATCTGGAACGAGCTCGACTTCGGCGGCGTCTGGTACAACCGCAAGCAGCGCCAGGTGGCCGAGCAGATGATCGGCAAGTTCCTGCGCTGGCACAAGGAGAATCCGCGCGAGCTGGTGGCCCTGGAGGAGGCGTTCACGGCGATGGTGTCGGAGGGCGTGCAGATCAAGGGCCGCGTCGACCGCGTCGAGCGCGACTCGGAGAACCGGGCGGTGATCATCGACCTCAAGACGGGCGGCTCCAAGCCCAAGACGGGCGACCTCGACCGGCACCCGCAGCTCGGCGTCTACCAGCTTGCCGCGCTGCTGGGCGCGTTCGCCAGGCACGGCATGACCGAGCCCGGCGGGGCGGCGCTGCTCCAGCTCGGCAAGGCGGCGGGTAAGAACGACGCCCTGGAGCAGAAACAGGGCGCGCTGGCCGACGACAAGGATCCAGGCTGGGCCAGAGACCTGGTCGACACGGTGGCGATCGGCATGTCGGGGCCGTTCTTCCAGGCGAAGGTCAACGACGGCTGCCGCACGTGCGCGGCCAGGGCCAGCTGCCCGGTCAACGACAACGGGGGCCAGGTGTGCTGACCCCGGCCGAACTCGCCGGCAAGCTCGGCATCCTGCCCCCCACCCCCGAGCAGGCGGAGGTCATCGAGGCCCCCCTGGAGCCGATGGTCGTCATGGCCGGCGCCGGCTCGGGCAAGAGCGAGACCATGGCGGGGCGCGTGGTCTGGCTGGTCGCCAACGGCCTGGTCAAACCGGAAAACGTGCTGGGCCTGACGTTCACCCGCAAGGCTGCGGCCGAGCTGGCCACCCGGGTCAGAGAGCGGCTCAACGGCCTGGCGGAGGCCGGCCTGGTCGAGCCCGGCTCGCTCGACACCGAGCCGACCGTGTCCACCTACCACGCCTACGCCGCCCGCCTGGTCACCGACCACGCGCTGCGCGAGGGGCTGGAGCCGACGATGCGGCTGGTCACGCCGGCCGTGTCGTGGCAGCTCGCCTCGCGGGTGGTGGCGATGTACGACGGCCCGATGGACAGGATCGAGCTGGGCCCGCCGTCGGTCACGGCCGCCCTGCTGGAGCTGGCCGGCGAGCTGTCGGAGCACCTGCGCTCGCCCGCCGACGTGCGCCGGGTGGGAGAGTGGCTGCGCGAGCGGCTCGACCTGCTCCCCGGCCGCACCACGCTCGCGCAGCGCAAGCCGGTCAGCGTCCAGGCGGCCAGGGAGCAACTGCTGCCGCTGGTGCAGGCGTACGAGCGGCTCAAGCGCGGGCGTGAGGTCATCGACTACGGCGACCAGATGTCGCTGGCCGCGAGGATCGCGGCCGGTCACAAGGAGGTCGGCGAGATCGAACGATCCCGCTACTCCGTGGTCCTGCTCGACGAATACCAGGACACCAGCCACGCCCAGCTCGTCCTGCTGCGCTCGCTCTACGGCGGCGGCCATCCGGTCACCGCCGTCGGAGACCCGTGCCAGTCCATCTACGGCTGGCGCGGCGCCTCGGCCGGCAACCTGCGCCGCTTCCCGCAGGACTTCCGCACCGCCTCGGGCGACCGGGCCCCCGTCCGCCAGCTCAGCGTCAGCTTCCGCAACGGCGACCGCGTCCTCGACGTCGCCGCCCGGGTCCAGCTCCCGCTGCGGATGGAGGCGAGAGAGGTGCCGGTCCTCATCCCGGGCCCCAACCGGGTCGACCGGGGCCGCGTCACCTGCGCCTTCCACGAGACGGCCGAAGACGAGGCCAGGTGGATCGCCGACGGCATCGCCAAGATCCTCGGCCAGGAGGTCGCGCCCGACGGGCTGCCGTGGGGGGAGAAGGAGCGCAAGAAGACCCTCGCCGTCCAGCCGCAGGACGTCGCGATCCTGGCCAGGAAGCGCTCGCAGTTCCCCGCGCTGCGCAGGGCGCTCGAAGATCGCGACATCCCGGTCGAGGTGGTGGGCCTGGGCGGCCTGCTGACCGTGCCCGAGGTCAACGACATCGTGGCCACGCTGCGCGTCCTCTACGACCCCACGGCCGGCGACGCGCTGGCCCGGCTGCTGGCCGGGCCCCGCTGGCGGATCGGCCCCGCCGACCTGCGGGTGCTGGGCGAGCACGCCAGAGAGCTGGCCCGCGAGCTGAGCGACAGCCACCGCGAGAGCGACCCGCTCGACCAGGTGGTGGCCGACCTGGCCGAAGAGCGCGGCAGCCTGGTCGACGCGCTCGACGAGCTGCCCGACAGGGAGGCGTGGCTGGAGTCGTTCTCGCCGCTGGCCCGCACCAGGCTGGTGGCGCTCGCCCACGAGCTGCGTCAGTTGCGCGCGCACACCGCGCAGCCGCTGCCCGACCTGATCACGGAGGTCGAGCGCAGGCTGGGCCTCGACATCGAGGTGGCCGCGCGCAGCGGCGTGGTGGGGGCGTTCGCGGCACGGGCCGACCTCGACGCGTTCCTCGACGCGGCCTCCAGGTTCGCCGGCGACTCCGAGGACCCGACGCTGGGCGCCTTCCTGGCCTACTTGCAGGCGGCGGAGAGCGAGGAGTTCGGGCTGGAGGCGGGCCGGGTCGGCGAGAGCAACAGCGTCAAGCTGATGACCGTGCACGCCTCGAAGGGCCTGGAGTGGCCGATCGTGGTGGTGCCCGGCCTGTCACAGCTGGTCAGCTCGAAGGGGACGATCGCGACCGGCAGCATGTTCCCCGCCACCCCGGTGATGAACAGCCGCTGGACGGAAAACCCGCGCAAGCTCCCCTACGGCCTGCGCGGCGACGCCGCCGACCTGCCCCGGCTGAGCGGGCTGAGCAAGGAGGAGCTGGCGGCGTTCGACGAGCACTGCCGCGAGCGCGACCTGATGGAGGAGCGCAGGCTCGCCTACGTCGCCGTGACCCGAGCCCACTACCACCTGATCGCCTCCGGCTACCGCTGGGGCACCGCGACCAAGCCCCTCGCGCCCTCCGACTTCCTGCTGGAGATCCGCGACACCGCCGACCGGGTCTCCACCTGGGCCGACGACCTGGCCGACGGCGCCACCAACCCGCTGCTGGCCGAGCCGGCCGAGGCGGTCTGGCCGGTCACGCCCGAGGGGCTGCGCTACGAGTCCGTGCTCGACGGCGCCCACCTGGTCGAGGACGCCCTGGCCGGCACGCTGGGCGACGACGATGACGACGAGCCGCTCAAGACGTACGAGGAAGAGCGGCTGCGTGCCTGGGACCGCGACACCGACCTGCTGCTGCGTGAGCGCGAGCTGCACCGGCGCCGGCCTGCCACCACGGTCGAGCTGCCGGCCAAGCTGACCGTGTCGTCACTGGTGACGCTGGCGGCCGATCCGCGCGAGCTGGCCCGCAGGATCCGCCGGCCCGTCCCGGTCAAGCCGGCGCCGCTGGCCCGGCGCGGCACCTCGTTCCACAAGTGGCTGGAGACGCGGTGGGAGCAGCAGCGGCTCATCGACGACCTGGAGCTCTACGACGAGGAGCTCGAAGAGGCCGATGTGCGGCTGGCGGAGCTGCAGGAGCGGTTCGAGGAGAGCGAGTGGGCCGACCGGCGGCCGATCGACCTTGAGGTGCCGTTCGAGACGATGATCGCCGACCGGCTGGTGCGCGGGCGGATGGACGCCGTCTTCGAGCGGCCGGGCGGCGGTTACGAGGTCGTCGACTGGAAGACCGGGCAGCCGCCGCGGGGCAAGGCGGCCAAGGCCGCCACCGTGCAGCTGGCGGCCTACCGGCTGGCCTGGGCGCACCTCGCGGACGTGCCGCTGGAGGAGGTGGGGGCGGCCTTCCACTACGTGCGCGCCAACCGCACCGTGCGGCCGGTCGACCTGCTCGACGCCGACGGGCTGGTCGCGCTGATCGAGCGGGTCAAGCTCGTAGATGATGGAAAGCGGGCTTCGGGTGCATGAGGAAGTCGTGGTGGGAGATGTTCCAGGCGTAGGCCCCGGCCATCTCGAAGACCACTGTGTCGCCGACGGCGAGTGAGGTCACGATATTTCCGGCGAAGACGTCTTTCGGGGTGCAGAGCTGGCCGACGAGCGTGACCGGCCCGTCCACGGTCCGGCCCTTGCCCGTGGGAAGGACCGTGAACGGCTGGTCATGGCCCTTGGTGGCCGGCGTGCGCAGGTGGTGGGTGCCGCCCAGCAGCACCGCGTACGCCCGGCCGCGCACCCGCTTCACGTCCACGACCTTCGTCACGTAGTAGCCGCAGTAGGCGGTCAGCGCCCGGCCCGGCTCGATCCGCAGCCGCCTGCCCCGCCCCAGCTCCGCCAGCCCGGCCCCGTACGTCTCCCAGTCGAACCTGGTCTCGGGGCTCTCGTACGACACCGCCATCCCGCCGCCCAGGTTGACCTCCTCGTACGGGTTGTCCAGCAACGCCCGCGCCAGCCCGAGCAGCCGATCGGCCTCCAGCCCGCTGGCCAGGTGCGTGTGCAGGCCGCGCAGCCGCACGCGGTCGCCGAACAGCGGCAGGCACTCCGCCACCCCGTCCTCGTCCATCCCGAACGGCCCGCTCATCGTCAGCGCCGCGCCCTCGACCGGCAGGTCGGGGTTCAGCCGGAGCAGCACGTCGGCCTCGACGCCCGCGGCGAGCAGGCGGCGCAGCTCGTTCGGGGACTCCACGTGCAGCCGGTGGTGCGGCAGGCGCAGCTCGGCGTCGGTCTTGCCGGGCCCGCCCAGCGTCACCGGCACCCCCGGCAGCAGGCCGGTGACGTGCGCGTGCTCGCCGGCCGACGACACCTCGAACCCGTCCACGTGCCGGGCCAGGACCCGCAGCAGCTCGGGGTCGGGGTTGGCCTTGACGGCGTAGTACAGCTCCGTGGGGCCCAGCGCGTGCCGTACGGACGCGACGTGCTCGTCCAGCGCGGGCAGGTCATAGAGGTAGGCCGGGACCTGGGGAAGGCGTGTGGCGGCCTCCTGGACGCGCGGGCCGATCATGCGAGCGGGTTCGCGATCGGGGCGTAACCGGCGGCGCGGTCGGCCGCCCTGGCCCAGCGCACGCCCAGGTTCGCCTTGGCGGGCAACGGCGCCCCCGCCAGCAGGTCGGACAGCGGCAGCGGCCGGCCCAGCTCGTCCGCCTGGCGGGCGAGCACGTCGCGGGCGATCCGCCACAGCTCGCGCAGCAGCTCGTCGTCGGTCCCGGCGACCGTGGCGGCGATCTCGGTGAGATGGTTCACGAGCAGGCAGTAGACCACGCGCGCCCAGCCGCGCCCGGCGTCGTAGGTCAGCGCGCCGGCCACTTCGGGGGGCAGCCCCGACAGGTCGTGGCGGCCCGCGACGAGCTTGGTGCCCTCCAGGTCGCGGAAGACGGCCTGCACCGGGGTGCCGGAGGCGTCCAGCCCGACCAGGACGTTCTGCAGGTGGGGTTCCAGCACTACGCCGTGCGTGAAGTACAGCTCCAGCACCGGCGGCGCCACCACCGTCACGTACGCCCGCCACCACGCGAGCGGATCCGTCACCGGGGCGGTCATGGCGAGGGCGGCGGCCAGGACCGGGGTCACGCCGGGGGAGCAGACCGCCCAGGGGCCGCGCCGGACGATCACGCCGAGCCCTTCGCGCAGCCGGACGCCGAGGCCGGCCGAGCGGTAGCCGGGTTCGGGCAGCCAGCGGGTGCCCGGATGCCGGGCGGCCGTCAGGTCGAAGAGGGGCGCCAGGCGCCGGGTCAGCTCGACCGCGCCGGCCAGCTCGTACCAGGCGTTCTTGCGTACGCAGTTGGTGATCCGGACGTCCAGGGAGAACTTCAGGCAGACCTCCGCGTCCGGGGCGTACACCGTGCGTACGGACGAGGTCGGGGTCACCACCGGGCCAGGGCCGAGGTCGATCAGTTCCGGCCCGAAGGCCGGTCGCAGCAGGTCGAGCTGCCACGGGTGCGCGGGCAGCACGCGGTAGCCGTCGGGGGCCCGGCCCATCGCGTCCAGCGCGGCGGGGTCGCCGCCCTCGTCCAGGACGTCCTCCCGGACGCCGAGCAGCCTGAGGGGGAATTCGGCGTGGGTCTCGGGCGCGTATCGCAGCCAGTCGCCGCCGCCTCGCGCTTTGGGGCTGGGGTGGAACGGGTGCCCGTACACCAGCGCCTGCTCCGAGGCCAGCCACGGATCGGCGGGCGGCTCCGCCTTCGCCCTGGTTTCCAGGATCGCGGCCACGGCCCGCCTGCTGGCCACCACCTGCCCGGCGAACTCGCCATTCTGTCCGTGCGCCGCGACACCTCCCTCGACGGCGTGCCCGCGCAGCTCGGTCTCAACGAGGCGGACCAGTTCGTCGCTCGTCAGCGGCCGCCACGCGCCGGATTCCAGCCGCTCGGGCCGGCCCTCGAAGCGCAGCGCCGCGCCGCCGGAGGTGCGGGCCCGCAGCAGCGTCCCCGCCACCCGCAACAGCAGGTACGGCGGCGCCGGCCACACCAGGCCGCGCGGCCCGGCCACCTCCCGCACACAGCACCGCAGCAGAGTCGCCAGCGTCGCCTCCTCAGCAAGGCGGGAAGGCGCCTCGGCCCGGCCCGCCTCGGCCCGGCGGGAAAGCGCGTCGGAAGGTGCGCCGGCCAGGTCGAAGGGCGCGTCGGTCAGGCCGGAGGGCGCTTCGACGGCTTCGACGGCGTCGACGGCCAGTCCTCGCAGCATTCAAGCTCTCCTCAGATAGTTGGGCCCGCTGGTGCCGTAGAACTTGTTGACGTCACGGGCGCCTGAGCGCTCCTTCGACACGAGGGTCCCAGCGGTGATCATGGACTTGCCGGTGAGCCTGACCGCGTCGAGCGTCCGGCCGCGCAGGATCTTGGCCATGGGGTCGTCGCCGTACTCGTCCAGGGCCTCGGCCAGCGTCTCCCTGACCAGGGCGGCCGCGCGGGCGTGCGGCAGGGCGCCGAACGTCACGGCGGCGGCGGCCAGGTGCAGCGTGATGGTGACGAAGACGTCCGCGAGGGCGTGGGGGTCGTCGTTCAGCAGGCGTTCGTCGGCGAAATCGGGCACCTCGACCCCGGCGGCCCGCAGCCGCGACGGTGAGGCGAGCAGGCCGTCGTTGTCCTTGACCAGCAGGCGCATGCGTTCGCCCTGGAAGAGCAGGGCCAGGTTCTGCTGGTGGGCTTCGAGGGCGACGCCGTACCGGACGAAGAGCCGCACGTTCCAGCGCAGCAGCAGCCGCAGGTAGCCGGGCAGCACGTCGCCCAGCTCGGCGAGCACCCCGGGGGCGTTCAGCGCGGCGACCGGCACGATCGTGCCCTCGGGCAGCCGCCTGACCATCCAGGCCAGGTACTCGTGGCCGGCGTGCGCCCAGGTCTGCTCGTCGGCCAGGACGACGTCGGGATCGGCCAGCCGGCGCAGCAGCGTCTCGGCCGTGGCGCCGTCGGCCAGCGTGCCCGGCTTGATCGAGCGCCGGTTCCGCACGCCGAGGGTGCTGATGGGCAGGGGCAGCTTGAGGTGCAGGCGCGGGCTCAGCTCGACGGTGCGCATGGACAGCGTGGGCCGTACGGTGACGGCCGCCCCGTCCAGCACCCGTACGCCATCGATCTTGCGCACCTCCGCGACGGACAGCGGGTGCACGGGGAAGAGCACCTCGCCGGCGCCGACCTCCCACTCCCCGTCCGGCGTGACGTCGGCGGGCAGGCGCGCGGCGGAGCCCGGGGCGAGCGCCCGGCGCGGGACCGCCGCCCACCGCAGCTCGAACGAGGGCCCGAACTCCGGCGCGTACGCGGGCAGCTCGCCCGGAGCCATCCCCACCCGCGCGCGCGAGGTCGGATAGACCGGATGGTCCACGAACGCGGCCAGCGTCTCGTACGAGGGCCCGGAGCGCAGCACGGAGGCCGCGACCCCGTCATGCAGTTCGAGCGCGGCCAGGGCCGCCAGACATTCGTCGAAGAAGGCGGCCACCCCCTCCGCGTCCGCCGGGTCGGCGACCTCCGCCAGCGTCTCCAGCACCTGTTCGAGCCCCAGCCGCTCCTCAGGCGCGAGCACGAAGTCCTGGAACAGCACCCCGGGCGTCAGCCGCGCCCACCGCCCGTCGGCCAGCGTCAGCCCGACGCCGTCCCTGGTCCTGGTGATGCGGGCGGCCAGCCGCCCGTAGTCCTCGCGCAGCAGGGCGTTCAGCACGCGGGCGGCCAGGTGGGCCTCCCTGGAGCTCATTCGACCACCCACGGCCGGGTGGCCCGGTAGTCCTCGATGGCCGCGTCCACCAGCTCGCGGGAGGGGCCGACGCCGCGGACGACGCCCAGGTAGTCGCGGTTCGTCCTGGTCAGCGTGACGATGTCGCCCACCTCGCGCAGCGGCCGGTGCCACAGCCGTACGTCGCCGCTGGTCACGCTCTCGTGCCCCGGCGCCTCCTTGACGACCCCCTCGCGGTCCGCGACAAGACTGACGGCACTCCCGAAATCGCTCCCGTTCGTGAAGGAAGGGACGCGCTCCCCGAGGTGCACCCGCAGGATCCACTCGAACAAGGGCACCCCGAGCACGTCCGCCATCAGGAAGTCGCAGTGGTCGCCGATCACGCGGTAGTTGACCTCGACGATCCTGGGCCCGGCCGCGGTGAGCACGTACTCGGTGTGACAGGCGCCGAACCCCACGCCGAGCGCCCGCAGCGCGGCGAGCACGTGCGCGTCCGGCTCGGGCGCCCAGTCCAGCCGCTCCTCGACGAAGTACGGCAGTGCCCCCAGGCTCGTCTCGAACCCGCCGAGCACCCGCAGCCCGCTCTCGTCCCCCAGCGTCTCCAGCGTCCGCAGCGGCCCTTCCAGGTACTCCTCCACGACCAGCGCCTCGCCGGGACGCCGCCGTCTGACTTCGGCCACGGCCCGCGCCAGGTCCCGCTCGACCAGCTTGACGTCCTCGCTGGCCACCCCTTCGCGGGGCTTGAGCACCACGGGGTACGGCACGTCGGCGGGCACGGGATCGCCCGGCCCGAGCCGCAGCGAGAACACCCGCTCGATCCCGGCCTCGGCCAGCCTGCGCCGGGTCAGGAACTTGTTCTTGGCCGTCGCGCACGCCCGCCAGTCCTTGCCGGGCAGCCCGAAGTAGGATGCCGCGAGCGCGGTCTCCGTCTGCAGGTGGTCGGAGTTGGAGAAGATCGCGTCCGGCCGGCCGAGCTGCTCGACGGCGTCGATCAGGGCCCGCGGGTCCCGTACGTCACACGCCACCGCGTGCGGATGCCGCTCCGGGCGATCGGTCAGGATGATCACCTCGCAACCGAGCGCCCGCGCCGCGGGCAGGAAGCCGTCCGTCACGGAGTCGGTCGGTTTGAGCGCGGTCAGGTAGAGCCGCAACGGCAAGGCACCCCCGAGGAATCAGGTAAGGCTAACCTAACTCGTCGATCTTAGCCCCGGAGAGATCACCCCGGTGCCCGGATACTGCAATCGCGGGCTAACGGCGAGGTCATAGGATGACATGGGACTCAGGAGGGGGCGGCCAGTGGAGACCGCGGAAGAGCAACTCATCGGGCCACTGCTTCTCGCGCGGGGGACCATCGACCGATCCTCGCCGCTGCGGGCCGACGAGCGGTGGCTGGAGCGCGCGTGGTCCGACCCCGCGACGAGGGTGCTGGTGATCGACAACGGCCATACCCTGGTGCGGCGATCGGGAGACGACGTCCAGGCCGTGCTGTTCACGCCGCAGGACGCGCCCCCTGGGCAGCGTTACCTGCTCGGCGTCGAAGACGGGGTCGCCTACTTCGCGGTCGCCGCGCCGCTGCCGGGCGTCTCCAAGAGCGACGTCAACGGCCGCCTGACCGTGCCGATGGGCCTGCGCGAC
This sequence comes from Nonomuraea maheshkhaliensis, assembly GCF_039529435.1. Classification (NCBI taxonomy): domain Bacteria; kingdom Bacillati; phylum Actinomycetota; class Actinomycetes; order Streptosporangiales; family Streptosporangiaceae; genus Nonomuraea; species Nonomuraea maheshkhaliensis. The sequence continues at coordinate 14,993 of NZ_BAAAMU010000075.1, read as the reverse complement.
ACCCCCGAGGGCGAGCCGGTGCCGGCCGGGCTGCGCCAGGCCGGCGGCCTGCTCGGCGACCGCGACGCGGGCCTGCTGGTCTACGCCGTGGCGCTGGAGGCGTGGCACTCGACGCACGAGTTCTGCCCGCGCTGCGGCGCGCGCACCGAGGTCTCGGCGGGCGGCCACATCCGGGTCTGCCCGAAGGACGCGAGTCAGCACTTCCCGCGCGTCGATCCGGCCGTCATCATGCTGATCCGCGACGCCGACGACCGCTGCCTGCTCGCCCGCGGGCCGCAGTGGCCGGAGGGGCGGCTGTCCATCCTGGCGGGGTTCGTGGAGCCGGGCGAGTCGCTGGAGGCGGCCGTCGTCCGCGAGGTGGCCGAGGAGGTCGGCATCGCCGTGGCCAACCCGCGCTATCTGGGCAGCCAGCCGTGGCCGTTTCCGCGCAGCCTCATGCTCGGTTTCTTCGCCGAGGCCGTCACCACCACGCTCGTGCCCGACAGGGACGAGATCGCGGAGGCGCGCTGGTACTCGCGGCAGGAGCTCACCGCGGCCCTGGAGTCGGGTGAGCTGCGCCTGCCGCCTCCCGTGTCGATAGCCCGCCGCCTGATCGAGACCTGGCACGGCGGCGAGCTCGTCGGCGACTGGTGAGTCCGGTCAGGCCGCTTCGAGCAGCGCCTTGACCTCGCGCGCCGAGGGGTTCGTGCGGACGACACGGCCCTTCGGCGTCTCGATCACCACGGTCGGCACCACCTGGTTGCCGTTGTTGACGCTCATCACGAACTCCGCGGCAGCGGTGTCGCGCTCGATGTCGATCTCGTCGAAACTGATCCCCTCGCGGGCGAGCTGAGACTTGAGCCGCTTGCAGGGGCCGCACCACGTGGTGCTGTAGACCGTGAGCGCCATCTCGGGGAATCCCTCCAAGGTCAGGAAATCAGGCGATCCGTGCAACAACGCCGGGTGCCTGGTTAATCCCGGTTCTTACCCGATGCGTTCGGCGATCCACGCCTGCACCCGCTCGGCCACGCCGGGCTCGCGGTAGAGGGGCGAGCTGTGGTTGATCCCCGGCACCGTGACCACGTTCACCGGCACGCCCACCTGGCCGAGCATCCTCTGCAGCAACTGGCTCTGCACCGGCGGCACGAACTCGTCCTTGGAGTGCAGGGTCAGCATCGGCGCGTCCTTGGGGCTGGCGTGCCAGGCCACCTCCATGCTGGCCCAGATCCGCGAGCACTTGCCCCTGGGCGCGCAGCCGCCGGCCACCTTGATGGCGGCGGTGCGCAGCCTGCGCTTGTTGGGGTCGGGGCTCTTGTCGCCGTCGGCGTAGGCCCGCAGCGGCGAGATGATAGGCGACAGCCCGACCACGCCCTTGAGCCCGCTGACGCCGTTGCCGTACGTCCCCACCGCCGCCGCGATGTGCCCGCCCGCGGAGAAGCCGACCAGCACGTAATTGCGCGGATCGAACGACCACCTGGCCGCGTGCTTGCGCGCCACCGCGATCGCGGCCAGCGCGTCCGTGCGCTGCGCGGGCCAGGCCGCGTCACCGGACAGGCGGTAGTTGAGGTTGAAGACGGTGTAGCCCAGCTCGGCGTAGCTGCGGGTGATCTCCCTCATGTACTTCTTGTCGCCGCTGGACCACCAGCCGCCGTGGATGAGGAAGATCCCGGGCCGGTTCTCGCCGTCGGTCGTCCACCACACGTCCATGCTCTGGCGGTGGTGAGATCCGTACTTCACGGTCTCTGCCGCCAGCCCGTCGAACCCGTCGTCGATGATGGAGCTGCTCGCCGTCGGGGCGGGTGTGGGCTCCTTGATCGCGCTCGCGTTGCTCGCGGTCGCGGCGACGGGTGTGAGCACAACGGCTGCGAGCGCGACAGCGCTCACGGAAACCGCAGTTCGCACGGCCTTCCTTTCCCCCATACAGATGGTCGGCCCCATTGTGGGGGAAGAGACCAGTTCTTCGCATCCGGCAGACTAAGAACATACGTCGGCCCGCATGTTGCCAGAATAAGGTGCCGCACCGCCAGCGGCTGGGAGGATGTACGGGTGAACAACGCGGACGACGTACTGATCGGACTCGATCCCGAGCAGCGCGCGGTCGCCGAGGCCGTGCGCGGGCCGGTGTGTGTGCTGGCAGGAGCGGGGACCGGCAAGACCAGAGCGATCACCCACCGCATCGCGTACGCGGTCCGCAGCGGCGTCGTCGACGCGCCGAGCGTGCTGGCTGTGACGTTCACCACTCGCGCGGCGGGTGAGCTGCGCCAGCGGCTGCGCGCGCTCGGCGCGCCCGGCGTCCAGGCCCGCACGTTCCACGCCGCGGCGCTGCGTCAGCTCACCTACTTCTGGCCGCGCGTGATCGGCGGCGACGCGCCCTCGATCATCGAGTCGAAGCTGCCCGTCCTGGCCGAGGCGTGCCGCCAGCAGCGCAGGACCCCCGAACGCTCCGAGCTGCGCGACATCGCCGCCGAGGTCGAGTGGGCCAAGGTCACCCAGGTCGGCCCCGAGGACTACGTGGCGGCCGCGGCCAAGCACCACCGCAAGCCGCCGATCCCGGTCGAGGAGCTGGCCCGGCTTTACGAGGCGTACGAGCAGATCAGGCGCGAGCGCCACCTGCTCGACTTCGAGACGATCCTCGAACTGACCGCGGCGGTGATGACCGAGCACCGGGAGGTGGCCGCGCAGATCCGCCAGCAATACCGCTACTTCGTGGTCGACGAGTACCAAGACGTCAACCCGCTGCAGAAGCTCCTGCTCGACACCTGGCTCGGCGGGCGCGACGACGTCTGCGTGGTCGGCGACCCCAACCAGACCATCTACTCCTTCACCGGCGCCAGCCCGCGCTACCTGACCGGGTTCGCGGTCGAACGTCCCGACGCGGCCGTGATCAAGCTCGTGCGCGACTACCGCTCGACCCCCCAGGTGGTCGATCTGGCCAACCTGGTCATCGCCAAGGGCAAGTCCCCGCACCGCCTGGAGTTGGTGGCCCAGCGCCCCGACGGGCCGCGGCCGGCGTTCTCCGACTACGACGACGAGCCCGCCGAGGCGGCCGGCGTGGCCCGCGCGATCAGGAAGCTGCTCGACAAGGGCGTGCCCTCGCGCGAGATCGCGGTGCTCTTCCGGGTCAACTCCCAGTCCGAGGCTTACGAGGAGGCCCTGTCCAAGGCCGGCATCCCCTACGTGCTGCGCGGCGCCGAGCGCTTCTTCGAACGCCCCGAGGTGCGTCAGGCGGTCGTCCTGCTGCGCGGCGCCGCCCGCTCCGTGTCCGGTGAGCCGCTGGCCTCCGAGGTCCACCACATCCTGGCCGGCGTCGGCCTGACGCCCTCGCCTCCCGGGGGCGGCAAGGCCAGGGAGAAGTGGGAGTCGCTCAAGGCCCTGGCCGACCTGGCGGAAGACCTGGCCGCCGAGGGGGCCGATCTGCCCGCGTTCGTGGCCGAGCTCGAACGCCGCGCCTCCGAGCAGCACGCGCCGCCCGTCGAGGGCGTCACCCTGGCCTCGCTCCACGCCGCCAAGGGCCTGGAGTGGGACGCCGTCTTCCTCGTCGGCGTCACCGACGGCATGCTGCCCATCATCTACGCCGAGACCCCCGAGCAGATCGAGGAGGAACGCCGCCTCCTCTACGTGGGCGTCACCCGCGCCAGGGAGCACCTGTCGATCTCGTGGGCGCTGGCCCGTGCGCCCGGCGGGCGCAAGAGCCGCCGCCCGTCCCGCTTCCTCGACGGCCTCACAGGGCGCGCCGCGTCCCCGCCGCGCGCCGCGCAGGCCCCGCGCGAACGCCGCCAGGTGGCCGCGCCGGTCAGCTGCAGGGTGTGCGCGAAGACGCTGGTGGCCGCCGCCGAGCAGAAGCTGGGCCGCTGCTCGACCTGCCCCGCCGACTACGACGAGGCGCTGCTCGAACGACTCAAGGCGTGGCGCACCACCATGGCCAAGGAGGCGAAGGTGCCCCCTTACGTCATCTTCACCGACGTGACACTGCAGGCCATCGCCGAACGCGCGCCGGCCACCGAACAGGAGCTGCGGGCGATCCCCGGGGTCGGCAAGGTCAAGATCGACCGTTACGGCGAGGCCGTCCTGTCGCTCTGTCACGCGTAACGCCCCCGACATCGGGACCGGCCATGATGAGGTCGGGACGGGTCGCGTTCGAGTGCTTTCGTCCGACACGTCAGACTGGCTTCGTCCGGCGCGGCACAAAGCCCGGACCTGGTCACGTCCGGCGCAGCACATTGGCCAGACCTGGTCACGTCCAGGGCGGCACACTGGCCAGACCTGGTTACGTCCGGCGCGGCACATCGGCCAGGACCGGAGAAGAGCATGAGGGGACCGACACGTGAACGAGGCGCTCAAGGAGCTGCTCGACCTGCTCGACCTTGAGCAGATCGAGCTCGACATCTTCCGCGGCAGGAGCCCGGAAGAGCGCATCCAGCGCGTCTTCGGCGGCCAGGTGGCGGCGCAGGCCCTGGTGGCGGCCGGCCGCACGGTGCCCAAGGACCGCCACGTGCACTCGCTGCACGCCTACTTCATCCGGCCGGGCGACCCGTCCGTCCCGATCGTCTACAACGTGGACCGCCTGCGCGACGGACGCTCGTTCACCACCCGCCGCATCGTGGCCGTCCAGCACGGCAAGGCGATCTTCACGATGTCCGCGTCGTTCCACATCGTCGAGGAGGGTGTGGCCCACCAGGCGTCGGTGATGCCCCAGGTGCCCGACCCCGAGACGCTGCCGACGTTCCAGGACAAGATGTACGAGCTCGTCGGCGACCACCCGGAGCTGCGCGACTGGCTCTCGCGGCCCAGGCCGGTCGACTCCCGTCACGCCTCGCCGCTCACCTGGGAGGCGTACCAGAACCCGGAGCTGCGCAGCTCCCGTACCAACGTGTGGTTCCGCTATCACGCCGAGCTGCCCGACGACCCGCTCCTGCACGTGGTGCTGGCCGCGTACGCCTCCGACTTCACCTTGGTCGACACGATCCTGCTGGCGCACGGCATGGCGTGGGGCGCCTCCGGCATCGTCGGCGCCTCGCTGGACCACGCGATGTGGTTCCACCGCCCCTTCAGGGCCGACGACTGGCTGCTCTATGCTCAGGAGTCGCCGTGGTCCGCGGGGGCCCGGGGGCTCGCGCGGGGTGAGATGTTCACCGCGTCGGGTGAGCTCGTGGTCTCCGTGGTTCAAGAGGCCATGATTCGCCTCGCGAAGTGACACGAAATCGCAGGTAGAAAATATGTTGCCCCTTCCCGGCTTCCCGGTTTAGGGTCATGGTCAAGCGAGTCGGACAGTCCTGTTCCGACGATCCCGAGAGTGGAGGTGGGTCACTGTGATCAGCATCAAGATGCCAGTCACGCCGTGGCTCGCCTTCGCATGCCGTGACTCGGTGAGTCTGGCCGATGGCCCCGCCAAGCCGCGGCAGGAGAAGTCTGCCCGTAGCCAGGCCGCCGCCTTTTACGCGCACGCCTATGTCGGTGTCGCCGCCGAGCAAGGTGCTCCTGCCTACAGCGCACGTATCGAACTGCCGGCCAACCAGCTCACCAAGGGTGGACTGTGCGGTCCGCATCCCTGGAGGGAAGCTCCGGTCATAACCTGACCGGCAGCAAAAGCCTCCAGGCCGCGGATCCGCACACAGGATCCGCGGCCTTCTTGTTTGTCCGTGATCCCCGACCACCCACGAGGTGCCCGAACAAGATCAAAAAGATCGATCAAAGGAGAAAGCAGATGGGGGCGAAGACGATCATGGACCTGATCGACGAAGCCAAGATCCCCTGTCGTACCGACCCTGACCTGTGGTTCGCCGAGTCGCCGGAGGACGTCGAGTTCGCCAAGGCACTCTGCGGCGGCTGCCCGATCCAGGAGGCCTGCCTGGCCCGCGCGCTTGAGCGCGAGGAGCCTTGGGGCGTCTGGGGCGGCGAACTGGTCCTCAGGGGAACCATCGTTCCCCGCAAGCGTCCGCGCGGGCGTCCCCGCAAGCACCCGGTCGCTGCCTGACCACCTCGCACCAACGCACGACACACAGAAAGCGAACTGAACCGATGAACGCACGACCGACGAGGAGCCTCACCGTGCCGGATCTTATTCATGACCTGGTAAACGACCGAATACAAACCCTCCACCGCGAAGCGGCCGAACAGCGCCTCATCTTGCGCGTCAGCCGCGTGCAGCGGGCGCGGCGCGAGGTCAAGCGGGCGAACGACCGCCTCCGCAAGGCCCTGAGCCGCCAGATCTGATCGAGGAGATCCTGCCGCCGGCGTAGGATCTCCCGCACAGATCGCTCATGAGAGAGCCGGGCGCACCCAGCGCCCGGCTCTTTCTCTGTCCGATGGGGAACGGTTCCCGGCGGGAGGAACACTTCGTGAACACGCCGCACCAGATCGAGTTCCGCACCGATCCCCGGCAGGGGGCCGGCGCCCTCATAGAGATCGTCATCGACGACGTACCCCTGCTCGACCTGGTACGAGAGGCCGAACTCCCCTTCGCCCGCCAGGAGCAACTCGAACGCCAGGCGGACTTCGCCCCCGAACCGGCCCCACTGCTGGCAGGCGACTACCAGGGCTTCTCCCGCGACCGCTTCGGCTGGCCGAGCCGCCACTACTTGGGCGAGCGGGAGCAGACGGCCTGCAACCAGGAGGACGACGAGACCATGCTGCTCGGGTGCCCGTGCGGCATCGCGGACTGCTGGGCCCTGCTGGCCAGGATCGAGATCGACGGCGTGGTGGTGCGCTGGTCGGGCTTCCGCAACAACCACCGCGACTGGGACCTGACCGGCCGCCTCGGCCCGTTCGTCTTCTCCCGCCGCCAGTACGAACACGCCCTCCACGCCACCGCCCCAGCCCGTCACCAGCACCCGGCCCCCACGCTGCCGCTTCTTACCGGCCTACGCCTGGTCCCCGTAGTGGACACCCTCTCCGGCCTCCTCGACCATCTCCCTCCCCAAGCTCCACCCGTGCCCACGGTCCTTTCGGGTTCGGGTGAGCACGCCTCACTCGCGGCCACGGCCTCTGCGGACTCCGGCGAGCATGCCTCACCTGCGCCCACGGCCTCGTCGGATTCGGCCGGGCACGCCTCACCCGCACACGCCGCCCCCTCGAATTTCGGGGAGCACGTCCCGTCCCCTGACCGCTCCGCGGACAGCGCGCCCTCGGTTCACCTGGGCGAGGATGCCCTACCCTCGGACCACCTGTCCCAGGACGCTTCGCCTTCGACGGGGGAGCCTCTGCTCCGGGAAGACCCGGCTACCGACGAAGATCTCCGCAACGCGTACTGGACCGCAAGGGTGATCGCGGCCGGCCTTCCGGCTCCTATCCCAGGCCACCGCCCCGAATCCTTGATCCGCCTGTCGGACTTCTTCGCTGAAGGCCCACTGACGACCCTGCTCCGGGCCGCCCTGTGGCGAGACTTCGCCGAGTCCGAGTCCGAGTCCGAGTCCGAGTCCGAGTCCGAGTCCGAGACCAGGACCAGGACCGATGCCCACACCGACACCGACACGCCACTTCGACCCCCGGGTGGCGCCGGTAACGTCGGCAACTCAAGCGAAGGCGCACTTCCCTCACCGCCGGACCTCGCCACTGATGACCTGTCCGATGTGCGACGGCACCTCGCTCACGATGCCGACGCCGCCATTGAGCGCATCAGCCCCCTACCAGGCGGATACCTGCTACTAGGGGGAGACGGCACGATCGTGTCCCCAGGCTGCTGCAGCGACCTGACCGATGTCATGAACTGGGGAAACGCCGCCTGCCACACCGACACCTCGCCGTGCATGGTGTGGGTCGGACACCCCTGGGTGCACGTCGCCGCAGACGGCGACGCCCTGCTCCTGACCGGACCGACCGAAGGCGACCCCGGCCCTGAGCTCGGCTGGCTCCCCAGACTAGAACTGGCCCAGGCCGCGGAGGTAGCCGCAGCGGAGGTCCGCTACTTCGCCCGATGCCTCGAAGCCGCCTGCACCCGCCTCCTCGGCGAGGACCACGCCACCGCCGTATGCAACGCCCTCCTCGGCGATGCCTGGCTACGCACCGGTACCACGTGACTCACCCAAACACACCCGCCCGCCACGACCCGACCACAGGATCGCCCGACCTTGGATCGCCCGACCTTGGATCGCCCGACCTTGGATCGCCCAACCACGCGGCTGCGCGAGCCCACCCACGGCCCGACTCGCGCGACCCCGGCCATCAGACGTCCCGACACGGGTCGCGCGAGCCTAGCCACAGCGAAACTCGCGCGGATTCATGATCGAGCAAGCAAGCCCACCGGGCCGCCAGCCCCAAGCCCGCAAGCGGCGTAAGGCCCGGCCGCCGCTATGAAGGCCGGGCCCGCCGCCGGAAGCTCAGCCCGTAGGACGAACCGGACGCCGCGCGGACACCACGACCTCCCCATCCACCCCTTCCGCCGCCCAGAGCCGCGCAGCCATCCACGCGACCCCGATCCCCGCGACCACCAGCCCCCCGAGATAGACCGGCAGTGGCACCACACTCCGCAGCGCCCCGGGCACCATGCCCCCGGCGTACAGCAGCACCGCCACCACCGGCAGCATCCCGCTCCTGACCGCCGCCGCGCTGAACGTCAGCACCCCCACCAGCAGAACGATCGACGTGACCAGGAACGCCCGCCCGGTCCCCCCGGCGAGCAGCCCGCTCACGGTGCCGCCGCCGAGATACGGGAAGACGAAGTGCAGCGTGTACTCGATCGCGAACGCCCCGGCCAGCCCCGCCGAGTTGAGCACGTACCCGACGAGCCCGAGAGCGCCGGCCGTACCGCGGATGAGCAGGTAGATGCCGGTGATCGCGAGTAACCCCGCAAGGGCTGCGAACGGTGCGATGGCATGCGTGAGAGCCGTTTCCGGCAGAAGCCCGGCACGGCGGGCGGAGTTGACGACGAGCAGCACGGCGCAGAGGAACCCGGCCGCCGCGGCGACCCGATGAACGCTCATGTCGCGATCCCTTCTCGACCTCTCGGTCCTGGTTGGTCGGCCCTTGATAACGCTTGTTATGATGAGCGTTATCGACCGATATGGTGAGAGGGTGCCGAGAGCCGTAAGCACCTCGAAAGAACTCGGCGCCCTGCGCCAGGACCTGCTCGACGCGGCCATGCGCGTGCTCCGCGAACAGGGCGCGCTTCACCTGACCCTCCGCCGGGTTGCGGACGCCGCCGGCACCTCGACCATGGGCATCTACACCTGCTTCGGCGGCCGCGCCGGCCTCCTGGAAGCGATCTACGAGTACGGCTTCCGTCTCCTCCACGAGGCGATGACCACCTCCATGGACGGCCACCCGGACCCGCTGGCCCGCATCATGGCGGTGGCCTACGGCTACCGGCGGTTCGCCCGGGCCGACCCGGCCCTGTACGCGCTCATGTTCGAGCGCCCGCTGCCCGACTTCGACCCTTCACCCGAGCAGCGCCACGACGCCCTGCGCCTGTGCTTCGACCCGCTCACCCTGGCCGCCTCCGCCGCCGCGCAGGAGGGCCTCATCCGATCAACGGACCCGCAGCGCGCGGCCTACCTGGTGTGGACCACGATCCACGGCCTGGTCAGCATCGAGCTCACCTGCTCCCTGCGCACGCCGCTTCCCGGCTGGTTCCTGAACTCGGAGAAGGATGGCGAACGCATCCTCACCGCCGGTGTCCAAGCCCTCCTCTCCGGCCTGACCTGAGCCCCGGTACGAGCGAGCCGAGAGCAATCGTGCATCGGGCCGGGCCCGACGCCGTACTGGATCAACGACACCGTGACCGAGCCGACGGCGGCGTCCGGTGTTGATGGAGGGGCGTTAACCCGGCTTCCTGGTCAGGTGGTCACGCTGGTTCGGTGTGATCAGCCCTGCCCGGAATGGAGGCGTATGCGAGGTCGGTCGCGACCGCGGCGATCAGGAACGCAGCGCTGTCGTGGCGGATCTGAGCAGCTGGGCGAGGCGGTCGCGTTGGCTGCTGGGCCAGGAATCGAAGCGGGTGATCAGGGTGGTGTCGATGGCCTGCTGGAACTTCCGGGTGACTGCCTCGCCCTCGGGAGTGAGGTGGACGCGGATCATCCGCCGATCGTCGGGGTCGGTTTCGCGGGTGAGCAGGTCGCGTCGCTGAAGCCGGTCGACCAGGCCGGTGATGTTGGTCTTGTCGCAGTGCAGCAGAGTCGCGAGCTCGCCGAGTGACGGCTGCAGATGCTGGGCGAAGCACAGCAGTTGCGCCTGCTGGGGGGTCAGTCCCAGCTGGCGGCTGGCCGTGCTGAACAGCCCGTCGATCTCCATGTAGACGCCGATCAGCGTCTCGACGAATTCGTCATCGGGTGCGGCGCCCATACCACGCAGTCTACTCCCTGGACAGTTGACACTCTCGACCAAACTAGTCGATGCTATGGACTATCCATAGAGTCGACTAATTGGAGAGATCATGCGTACCGAGGATCGGGTCGCGGTCGTCACCGGCGGATCGCGCGGCATCGGACGGGCGATCAGCGACCGGCTCGCCGCGGCGGGGATGCGCGTCGTCGTCGGCTCCCGCGACCAGGAGACGGCCGCGCGGGCGGTGGACCAGATCAAGAACGCGGGCGGGCTGGCCACCGCGGTCCGCACGGACATCACCCGCCCCGAGACGGTCAAGGAGCTGTTCGATGCGGCTGAGGCCCAGTACGGCCGGGTCGACGTATGGGTGAACAACGCCGCCACGGCGACAGCCGGCCCGCTGGCCCGCGCCACCGATGCCGACTTCGACCAGTTCTTGCAGGCCAACGTGCTGGCTACGTTCGTGGCACTGCGCGAGGCCGCGCGACGCATCCGCGACCATGGCCGGATCATCCTGATCTCGTCCGCGCTGACCGTGTCGCCGCTGCCCGGCATGTCGCTGCTGGCCGCCGGCAAGGCCGCCGGTGATCAACTCGCCCGTACGCTGGCCTGGGAGGTGGGCGCCAGATCCGTCACGGTCAACAGCGTCCTGCCCGGCCTGACCCGTACCGAAGTCCTCGACACCGTGCCCCCGCACCTCATCGACGACGCCAAGGCCCGCACCCCGCTGGGCCGCCTGGGCGAACCGGCCGACATCGCCGACGTCGTCGCGTTCCTGGCCTCGGACGCCGCCCGCTGGATCACCGGCCAGACCATCAACGCCGCCGGCGGCATGATCTGACGAGCTGGACAGCGCATCACCCCCGGACTCCGGCCAGTACGGCTCACAAGCTGGTCACGCGGCCACGGTGATGGTCTGGATGATCGCTGAGGTGGACCGGGACGGCGTGCCGGGGGCCAGGGCCACGAAAGGGCGCTGGCCGGCGGGGCAGGTGCGAGCATTTACCCCGCCGACCAGCCATTGAGCTGTCCACCCCCGCGCACCCATCAGGCTCGTGCGGAAGTTCGAGTACCTGGCGGGACGGGCGGATCGGACAACTCGGTCAGAACACCGGCCACGTGCGTACCCGGCCCACGATCACGCCGCCATGCGCAACCGCTCGCCGGAGTCGTACGCTCAATGCCCGGTGATGCAGGAGAGGGCGCCGACCTCGACGGGTGCGCCCGAGTACGACGGATCGATGATGGCGGTGACCTTCCCTGCCTTGGAGATCAAGCACTCACCGGTGGCGTTCGGATCGACAATGGCATTCGCGACCGGCGCGGCGATCCCAGGATCGACCACGGCGCCCATGGCCGGGACAGCGGCCGGCGGACCGTCCGCAGCTGCCATCTCGGGCGAGGTGGTGGTGGGTGTTCCAGCTGTGGCTGCCACCGCGATCGGGACAGCGGATGTTCCACCCGTACGCGCCCTCGGGATCACGCTGGTGGCACGTGTACTGCCTTCGAACATCATCGGGGCCGGGACGGTGACAAGTGCCCCGGCCGTGGACGCCATCGCGGCCGGAACGGTGCCGAGCGAGCCGGCGATCACCAGCGAGCCGATCGCCACAATCGGCGCGGCGGCCACTCGTTCGGCGTTCATCTGTGAGAGTGCGGCCACCAAAGCGGTGGTGAGCGAGCTGACGATCACCAGCGGGCCGGTCCCCGCGAACGAGCCGGCCTCCGCGAATGTGGCGGCGATCACCAGCACGGCCACGCCCGCCAGTGAACCAGCGACGACTCGTGTGGCGGCGCCCGTCAATGAACCGGCGACCACTCGTGCGGCGGCGTCCACCAGTGAGCCGGCAACCACCCGCGCGGTGGCGAACACCGGGCGAGCTGATCGATACATGAGGCGTCTCCGAAGGAATCGTTACTCTCCGAAGTCATATCATTACACAGAGTGGCACTAGTTCAACGCTGGGTCGCCGAAGTCTCACGAACTCACCTTGGGCCGTGCCCCAGAAGGCTGGCTTGGCGTGAGCGCGACCAGCAACGAAAGAGAGGGCAGCGCGAGGCGAAGACGGCGGGTGACGGTGCGGCGGGGGAGGGCGGCGGCGAGATGAAGACAGCGGGTGATGACGAGGTGAGGAGAGGGCGGTGGTGAGGCTGGAGAGATCCCAGCAGCGGCGGGAAGATCCCAGGCGGAAATGGTTGAGCCGCGAGAGTCGAGCCAGAGGAGTTGAGCGGGAGAGCACCGATTCGGAGGGAGTCGGGCCGAAGGGGAGGGCGCCGAGCCGGAGGGAGCTGATCCGGAAGGAGCCGCGTCGGGAAGGTCGAGCTGGGCGGAGTTGGGCCGGAGGAAGTCGAGTCGAAGGGACCTGAGCCAGGTCAGCCGATCGCCAGCGGTTCGTCGTCGGAGTTCGCATCCGGGTCGGGATCGTCGGCGAAGCCCGGGACCCAGCGGATCACCTCGTCGCGAAACCGGGCCGTGGTGCCGAGCTGGCAGAGCACGCCGATGCCGGCCGCGTGCACCCGGTGGATGAGCACGTACGACGTCGGCAGGTTGAGTTGGCGGATCACGTTGGTCGGCCTGAGGTCAGTGACGCTGGCCGCCTGCTCCTGCAGCCACTCCCGGCTGAACGTGAACTCCTCCACGGCGGTCGGCTCCACGTACGGTGCGAGGAAGGCGCGCAGCGCGTCGCCGTCGACCTCGATGTCCGGCCGGATGAAGCCCTCCTGCCGCAACCCCTCCGTGACGGTGGCCATGTCGCCCTGGTTGAAGATGCGGGTGAGCTTCCCGAACGCGGGCGGATAGCCCTCGGGCAGGCGGTTGACCGCGCCGAAGTCGAGCACGCCGAGCTTGCCGTCGGCCAGCATGCGGAAGTTGCCGGGGTGCGGGTCGGCGTGCAGCATCCCGACCCGTGCTGGGGAGCAGAACAGGAACCGTACGAAGAGCAGGCCGGCCCGGTCGCGTTGCTCCTGGGTGCCCTCGGCGATGATGCGCGACAGCGGCGTGCCTGCCATCCACTCCGTGACCAGCACCATCTCGTTGGCGGCCACCACGTCGGGCACGTGGAAGTCGGGGTCGCCGTTGAACTCCAGGGCGAACGCGTGCTGGGCCTCGGCCTCCCTCAGGTAGTCGAGCTCCTCCGCGATGCGTTCGCGCAGCTCACCGAGCACGGCTTTCATGTCGAGGCCCGGCAGCAGCGCGCCGAACAGTTTGCTTAGCCGCGCGAGCTGTGCGAAGTCGCCGAGCAGGGCCTTGCCCGCCCCCGGGTACTGGATCTTGACGGCCACTTCCCTGCCGTCGTGCCACACGGCCCTGTGCACCTGACCGATGGAGGCGGCCGCGGTCGGCTGGTCGTCGAACGACAGGAAGTGCTCGCGCCAGCCGTCGCCCAGTTGCTCGGTCAGCACCTTGTGCACCGTGGACACGGGCAGCGGCGGGGCGGCCTCCTGCAGCTTGGTGAGCGCGGCGCGGTAGGGCCCGACGACCTCCTGCGGCAGTGCCGCCTCGAAGATCGACAAGGCCTGGCCCAGCTTCATCGCGCCGCCCTTGAGCTCGCCGAGAACCCTGAAGACCTGCTCGGCCGTACGCTGCTGCACCTCCTGCGCCACGATCTCCGCGGACTTGCCGCCGATGCGCTTGCCCAGCCCCAGGGCGGCGCGGCCCGCGAAGCCGAGTGGAAGGGTGGCCAGTTTGGCCGAACGCGTGACAGCGCGGCGCGGAAGATCGTTCACACCGATGCGCGGAACCTCGTCGAGATGCCGCTTCCCCCCTTCGTGGTCGTCTGAGCACGTCAGTCGCGGTTGGGTGCCATGACCATTCTTAGCGAATATGGGTTACTTCGCATACAACGACATTGCGGATGTACCCTCCACGATCGCCTTTTCCATTGCCAATCAGGCGTTACGTCTACTGTGCCATTGGTCACAGATGACTCCTTACCGTCCAGGTAGGCGAGTGCGTGACCGGTCGCCGCGGCCGCCACGGCGGTGGCCAGCGCCACGTCGCAGGCGATCTCGCCGGGCGGATAACCGCCCAGCCGGGCGGTGACGATCGGCCAGTGGGGATCGTGGTCGCGCCGGGTGAGATCGAGGCAGTGCAGGCACGCGGTCTCTCCGGGCAGGACCAGCGGGCCGACGCACCCGTACCCCTCGAAGGCGGCCACGAGGAGGTGGGGGATCCGCAGAGTGTTCAGCTCGTTGACCAGCACCGTGTCCAGGGGGCCGACCTGGGCCAGGACGACGAGATCGGGCCGATCCCACCTGTCCCCGAGAAACGGCCCGCCGGCGACGACGTTCGAGGTGGGCTTGTGGTTCGAGGTGGGTTGGTGGACGCCACCCTTCGAGGCTTCAACGGCATCAGACCGGCCCTCTCGCCGCCCAGATCCGCCCACTCGATCAGTTCCGGTACCACCCGAGCCGGTGCTGCTCGCTCGCCCGGACGTGGTGCCGTGCGAGTCGGTCCTGGTCCCGCATGTGTCCGGCGCCGCCCCTTGGGTGTCGGACGTGGCCCGGCGCGGGTTTTGGGCCGCAGGGCGTGAGGCGGCGGACGTTCCGCGCGCGTCGGTGACCCCGCGCGTGGTGGGAGTTGCGCGCATGGTGGTTGTCCCGCGCGTGCTCGGTGCGGCTCCTCGCAGGCCGGGACCAGGGCGGGGACCGGGGTTCAGGTCGGGGCCGGGGGAGGGTGTGGCGTTGCGGTGGGTCGTGGGGGTGGTGAGGGTGGGGCGGGCGGCGGGGGTGGAAGGAGTGCGGTTGGTGGTTTGGGG
>NZ_BAAAMU010000074.1:0-50431 GCF_039529435.1 Nonomuraea maheshkhaliensis | reverse complement strand
GCGCGGCGGGTGGGGCGGACGGCGGCTCCGCGCTCTCTGCGGCCGCGCGCCGGGCGGGTGGGCGGTGGCCCCGCGCGGCCGCCGCCCACCCGCCGTCTATCTCCTGCGGCTCACTCCACGGAGGCGGTGAGCGGGGCGGGGCCGGTCTCCTCGCGGTGTTCGAGCACCTGCTTCCACTCGCGTACGCCCGCGCGATCCGGCCGGACCGCTCCGACGAACGCCTGCCTGCGCCAGTCGGAGAGCTTCTCCTCCTTCACCACGTCGCCCGTGTGCGGCGAGTGGACCATGTATCCGGGTTTGGAGATCATGCCCACGTGACCGAGTCCGCTGAAGAAGACCAGGTCACCGGGCTTGAGGTCGTCCCAGGAGATCTTCCTGGAGAACGCGCCGTACTGTTCCGCGGCGGTGCGCGGGAGTTCGATCCCGGCAGCCTCGTAGGCCCGGAGCATCAGCCCCGAGCAGTCGTAGCCCTGCCTGCTCGCTCCGCCCCAGACGTACGGGGTGCCGCGTTTGTCCATGGCGTATCTGATGGCGATCTTCCAGGCGGGAGCGGGGATCTGCTTCTCCTGGATGCGCCTGATCTCGGCGCCGGTCAGGGTGGTGGTGTCGTCGTCGGGGGTGGCTGCCTGGGCTGCTGGGGTGGCCAAGGTGAGTCCGGCGGCCGCGGCCGCCAGGACGATGGCGATGCGAGACAGAGCACTTGTCCTTCCATATGGCCGGCCGGGTTAGCTGACGGGCTCGGGCCTGGAAGACAGCCCTACGGCGCGCCGGGCGCCGATTCGCCCCTGGGGGAGAGATGGGTCCCCGGCTCCACGCAGCGGCTGCGTGGATTAGGCCCGATGGACTCTAGCGAATGGGTCAAAAGGTAGTAAACCCCCAAAAATCGGACGTCCGGAAGTTGAGATGGTGTGTTCGTCAGACGAGACGAGCCGGTAAGGTACCGCCCATGGAGTCGCGTAACATCCGCTTGGCCGTCATCCCCGGGGATGGCATCGGCACCGAGGTCGTCGCCGAAGGACTCAAGGTCCTGGAGGCCGTGGGCACGAAGATCGAGCCCACCCACTACGACCTGGGGGCCGCACGCTACCACCGCACGGGCGAGACGCTGCCCGACTCGGTGCTGGAGGAGTTGCGTGGCTTCGACGCGATCCTGCTCGGCGCCATCGGCGACCCCAGCGTGCCGCCCGGCATCCTGGAGCGCGACCTGCTGCTGCGCCTGCGCTTCACCTTCGACCACTACGTCAACCTGCGGCCGGTCAAGCTGTTCCCCGGCGTGGAGACACCGCTGGCCGACACGCCCGCCGAGGACATCGACATGATCGTCGTCCGCGAGGGCACCGAGGGCCTCTACGCCGGCACCGGCGGGGTCATGCGGCGGGGCACGCCCCACGAGATCGCCACCCAGGAGTCGCTCAACACCGCCCACGGCGTCGAGCGCGTGGTGCGTTACGCGTTCGAGCAGGCCAAGTCCCGGCCGCGCAAGAAGCTCACGCTCGTCCACAAGACGAATGTGCTGTCCTACGCCGGCGACCTGTGGCAGCGCACGGTCAACCGCGTGGCCGAGGAATACCCCGAGGTCACCACCGACTACAGCCACATCGACGCGGCCTCGATGTTCTTCGTCACCCAGCCCGAGCGCTTCGACGTGATCGTCACCGACAACCTGTTCGGCGACATCATCACCGACCTCGGCGCGGCCATCGCCGGCGGCATCGGCCTGGCGGCCAGCGGCAACATCAACCCCGAGCGGACCGCGCCCAGCATGTTCGAGCCGGTCCACGGCAGCGCGCCCGACATCGCCGGCCAGGGCAAGGCCGACCCCACCGCGACCATCCTGTCCGTCGCCATGCTCCTCGACCACCTCGGCCTGCGCGACGAGGCGGCCAAGGTCGAGCAGGCGGTCGCCGACGACATCGTCGAGCGCCTGGCCGGCTGGGCCGGTCGCACCACCCACGAGATCGGCGACGACATCACCGCGCGAGTATCCGGCTAGGACCGCCTAGCCCCGATCAAGCGCCTGGCGGTCCGAGGAGGGCTGCCGGGCGCTTTTTCGTGTGCGGGTTCCGGCGACCACGCGCGCGAATCCAGCGGTCAAAAGGACCAATGGCCCCTTTGGCCCCTTGCTATCCCATATGGCGAGACAATAGGAAGTACGGACTGCCCTAACGGGCATGGCCGCTCACCGCAGCGGGCCCGCAACCGGCGGGCAGATCCCGTAGATCCGGTAATTTCGGTAGATTTTCGGTAGACCGCAGAGAGAAGGACCGCCGTCATGACCATCGCTCAGAAGCTCAGCTTCGACGTGCAGCTATCCGACCACGCTCGCACCGCGGCCGAGCGGGAGCAGGTACTGGCGGACCCCGGTTTCGGGCAGACCTTCACGGATCACATGGTCTCGATCGACTACACCGAGGGCCAGGGCTGGCACGACGCCCGGCTGCTGCCGTACGGTCCGCTGCAGCTCGATCCCGCCACCTCGGTCTTCCACTACGCGCAGGAGCTGTTCGAGGGCCTCAAGGCGTATCGCCAGCTCAGCGGGTCGATCGTGACCTTCCGCCCCTACGCGAACGCCGCCCGCTTCAACCGCTCGGCCGCGCGCATGGCCATGCCGGAACTGCCCGAGGAGACCTTCGTCGACTCGCTGGAGCTGCTCGTCCAGACCGACAAGGAGTGGGTGCCCACCACCGAGGGCCACAGCCTCTACCTGCGCCCCTTCATGATCGCCACGCAGGCGGGGCTGGGGGTCAACTACCCGTCGAAGACCTACAAGTACATGGTCATCGCCTCGCCGGCGGCCTCGTACTTCACCGGCGGCATCAAGCCCGTCTCCGTCTGGCTGTCCACCGAGTACACCAGGGCCGCCCCCGGCGGCACCGGCTTCGCCAAGTGCGGCGGCAACTACGCCGCGGCCTTCGTCGCGCAGCGGCAGGCGGTGGAGAACGGCTGTGACCAGGTGGTCTGGCTGGACGCCCACGAGCACCGCTACGTGGAGGAGATGGGCGGGATGAACCTGTTCTTCGTCTTCGGCGGCAAGCTCGTCACCCCCGCGCTCACCGGCACCCTGCTGCCCGGCATCACCAGGGACTCGATCCTGGAGCTGGCCGGGGACCTCGGGCTGGAGACCGAGGAGCGGCTCATCACCGTGGACGAGTGGCAGGCCGCGTGCGCGTCGGGCGAGCTCACGGAGGTGTTCGCGTGCGGCACGGCCGCCGTGGTCACGCCGGTGGGCACGGTCAAGGGCGCGGACCGCTCCTGGACCATCGCCGACGGCGCGCCCGGCCCGGTGACCATGCGGGTGCGCGAGGAGCTGGTGGGCATCCAGTACGGCGCCCGCCCCGACGCCCACAACTGGATCCACAAGATCGTCTGACCTGGAACTCCCCGGGACCACGCGGCCCAGGCCCCCCGGGGCCGACGCGGCCCGGGGAATCGGTCACCAGAGTTCCCCGGTTTCCACGGCGAATTCCCAGGGCGCCGGAAGAACGAGCGGTTCGGCGCCCGTCACCAGAATTTCCGTCCCGTATTTCCCGCCCTCCGGCCGGCCGAAGAGTTTCACCGTGCACTGCAACGGATCGACGAGCAGATAAAGCGGCACCCCGGCCTGCGCGTATTCGCCCGGCTTGACGTGATAATCCTCGTAGACGCTGCCGGCGGTGACGATGTCGACGAGCAGCACGGTCGCGTCGCCGTACACCGCGTGTTCCATCCGCATGCGCGGACGGCGGGGCACCACGGCCAGGTCGGGCACGTAGCGGTCGGCGTTCTGGCCCAGATAGACGGTGATGTTCGGCCAGATCTCCCAGCCCCGCTCGACCGCCGGGCCGATCAGCCGGCACACCATCTGGAAGACGAGCGTATTGTGCTGCCACGTGCCGGATTCGTTCACCACGATCCGGCCGCGCGCCGTCTCCACCCGATATTCAGGAAGCAGATCGCGCACGCTGCGAAATCGCTCTTCGAGTGGCCCGGCCATGCCTTCCGTCCTTCACCTGCGTCGGGGGTGATCGAGCGTACGGCCGGACGGGTGTGTGACAACAGGGTGTGATCGTCGCCCGCCGATGTCGGACAGGTATGGGGCCGGCAAAGGTCCCGCACGATCCCGCCGGACGGGCATGCCTTATGCGGGCGTTGTTTCCGCTTCCGGTAGGGTTCGCGCGATCGACGAGGTGAGAGTGGGCTGATGATGAAGCGGTTGTTGGCGGTCGCGCTGGCGGGACTGGCGATCGCCGTGCTCGGGGTGCTGGCGTTCTCCGAGCCGGGCGAGTCGTCCGACGGCGTGACCCTGACCAGGCAGGCGGACGGCTCGATGGTCCTGGCCGACCTGGGGAGCAAGGCCCCCGTGCTCGACGTGTACGAGGACTTCGACTGTCCCGTCTGCAAGGACATGCACGCCAAAGTGGACACGACGATTCAGCGGCTGGCCAGGGAGGGGAAGGTGAAGGTCGTCTTCCACACCGTGACGATCTTCCGTGACGAGCCCATGCGCTCCAACTCCATCCGCGCCGCCGCGGCCGCCCGCTGCGTGCCCGAGCCGAACTGGCTGGCCTTCAGGGACGCGCTCTACGCCATGCAGCCCGCGCCGCACGGACAGGCGTCCGGGTTCGCCGTCGCCGACCTGGCCGCGGCCGCGCGGAAGGCGGGCGCGTCGGTGGACTCGTGCGTGACGTCGCAGTCGTACGCCGAGGTGCACGTGGCGGAGACGGCCAAGATCCCGCTGGAGGGCACGCCGACCGTGGTCCTCGACGGCCAGTTGCTGGGCAACGAGGCGTTCGACCCGGCGGCGCTGGAGAAGCTCATCACCGGAGGCATCGGCGTCCAGGTGTGATCGGAGTTGTGCACCCGGCCTGGGGTGACCTTGGATGATGCGGCTGTGCACACCGGTGGTGTCCATGAGGTGAGACCGGTGTGCCAGATGGTGAATCCATGTGGCAGACTGGACGGCACCATGTTCTACGGTCTGCTCATTATCGGCAGGCGCGCCGGCTGACGAAGGACACCGCCGGCGCGCAGACCTCTCACGTCCGTGAGGGGTCTTTTTGTTTTCCCGAACACACCGAAGCTTCCGCAGAGAAGAGACACCTCATGGCCGACGACCGCTTCCACGTATACGACACGACACTGCGAGACGGCGCACAGCAGGAGGGGCTCACCCTCACGGTCGCCGACAAGCTCGCCGTGGCGCGGCACCTGGACGGCCTGGGCGTCGGCTTCATCGAAGGGGGCTGGCCGGGCGCCAACCCCAAGGACACAGAGTTCTTCAGGCGCGCTCAAACAGAGCTCGACCTGAAGCACGCGCAACTCGCCGCGTTCGGCGCGACCCGCCGGGCAGGTATGAAGGCAGCCGACGACCCTCTGGTTGCCGCGTTGCGCGAATCCGGCGCGCCGGTCGTGACCCTTGTCGCCAAGAGTCACGACCGGCACGTGGAGCTGGCCCTCCGCACGACTCTCCAGGAGAACCTCGCGATGATCCGCGACACGGTCTCTCACCTTCGTGCGGAGGGACAGCGAGTCTTCCTCGACGCCGAGCACTTCTTCGACGGCTACAAGTCCAATCCAGCCTACGCGCTGGAGGTCCTGCGCACCGCCGCCGAGGCGGGGGCCGACGTCATCGCCCTGTGCGACACCAACGGCGGCATGCTCCCCGACGAGCTGGCCGAGATCGTCCAGGACGCCGCCCGGGCCGGCGCCCGCGTCGGCATCCACTGCCACGACGACACCGGCTGCGCCGTGGCCAACACGCTGGCCGCCGTCAGGGCCGGCGCCACCCACGTGCAGGGGTGCGCCAACGGCTACGGCGAGCGCTCGGGCAACGCCAACCTCTTCACGGTCGTGGCCAACCTGCAGCTCAAGCGGGGCTACGACCTCGTACCCGAAGAGTCGCTGGCCGACATGACCCGCATCGCCCACGCGATCACCGAGCTGACCAACGTCACCCCCAACTCCCACGCCCCCTACGTCGGCACCTCCGCCTTCGCCCACAAGGCCGGGCTGCACGCCAGCGCCATCAAGGTCGACCCCAACCTCTACCAGCACATCGATCCGGCGCAGGTGGGCAACGACATGCGCATGCTGGTCTCCGACATGGCCGGGCGGGCCTCGGTCGAGCTCAAGGGCCGTGAGCTGGGCTACGACCTGACCCCCGAGCACACCAAGTCACTGGTCGAGCGGGTCAAGGACCTGGAGGCCGAGGGCTTCACGTTCGAGGCCGCCGACGCCTCGTTCGAGCTGCTGCTGCGCGACACCGTCCAGGGCGAGCGCAGGCGCCACTTCGAGGTCGAGTCCTGGCGGGTGATCGTCGAGCGCACCAAGGGCGGCGAGCTGGTCAGCGAGGCCACGGTCAAGTTGCACGCCAAGGGCGAGCGCATCGTCGCCACCGGTGAGGGCAACGGCCCCGTCAACGCCCTCGACAAGGCCGTACGCCAGGCGCTTGAGCAGCTCTACCCCGAGCTGGCCAAGCTGGAGCTGGTCGACTACAAGGTCCGCATACTGGAGGGCACCCACGGCACCGACGCCGTCACCCGGGTGCTCATCACCTCCAGCGACGACAAGAGCGAGTGGGCCACGGTCGGCGTCGCCGAGAACATCATCGACGCCTCCTGGCAGGCCCTGGAGCAGGCCGTCACCTACGGCCTGCTGCGCGCCGGCCGCGACCTCACGTAGGCAGCGGCCCGGCGGCCGGTTCCCGCTCGTCAGAGCAGCTTGGTGGAGAAGGAGACGCCGTCCACCTTGACCTTGCCGCCCGAGCAGGACACCTTGGGCGAGTCCGCCCCCGGCACGATGATCGTCAGCAGCGACTTCGCCGCCGGGGACTGCACCACGCTGGCCGGCTGCTTGGACAGATACGTCGGCGACACCCAGCCCAGCTTGCCGCCCCGCTGCACCTTCTGCCCGCCTGTCCTGCCGCACGACGCCGAGTACTGCAGCAGCGTGACCTTGAACTTCCCGTCGGCCAGGACGACCTTGCCGCCGCCGTTCGAGACGACCTTGAACGACGGGGCGAAGCGCCAGATGCTGCTGACCTTCTTGCCGCCGGAGGCGGTGTCCAGCACCGCCATCAGGTCCTCGCCGTGGTTGACCAGCACCGAACGAGTGCGGCTCACCCCGTACGCCCGGTCGGTGAGCTTGAACGCCTGCCGGTCGTCCCCGTACGACGACTTGATCAGCTTGCTCGCCGTGCGCGGCCGGAACTTCGCCCCCACGACGATCGGCACGTTGTGCGCCTCGGGCGAGAGCGTCCAGTAGCGGTAGGAGCTCTTCTCGTAGGAGTGGAACCCGCCGTCCATCAGGATGTCGCGCCCCTGCGCGTAGTACGTCACGCCCAGGTGGTCCTCGTGGCCGTGGAACTTCATCCCGGGGCCGTACCTGATCGAGTAGTACGCCGAGTCCGGCTCGCCCCACTTGGTGCGGCCGAAGATGTATCCGGCCCGGTAGGTCCTGATCTTCTGCTTCGGCGTGCCCGTCTCCATCTTCGGCTCGGTCTCGGCACTGCCGTCGCCGATGGGCACCATGAAGCCGTTCGGCAAGGTCGAGTGGGCGATGAAGTCCTTCAGCGCCTCCGCCCGCCTGGCGATCTCACCGGGCACCTTGCGGCCGCACGCCTTCATGTTCGTCATGGCGACCTGGAGCCGGCCGTAGACGTAGACGGCGTAGCGGGGCGCCTGCTCCATCAGCGCGCCCTGCGCGTCCACGT
Source organism: Nonomuraea maheshkhaliensis (assembly GCF_039529435.1). Taxonomy (NCBI): domain Bacteria; kingdom Bacillati; phylum Actinomycetota; class Actinomycetes; order Streptosporangiales; family Streptosporangiaceae; genus Nonomuraea; species Nonomuraea maheshkhaliensis. The sequence continues at coordinate 42,741 of NZ_BAAAMU010000074.1, read as the reverse complement.
CCAGCTTGACCGTGCCCGTGAGGCGGCGCGAGGCCAGGCTCGCCCAGTCCTTCCTGCCGTACCTGCAGCCGATGCCCATGAGCGCGATGTCCTGGTCGATGCCGTGGTTGTGGCCCTTCTTGTAGAGCCTCGGGTTCGACAGGAGCTTCGCGTGCGTGGCCAGGCTCTCCTTCAGCCAGCCCGCGTTCACGTGCCTGCTCAGGCAGAGCAGCGGCTGCGTGCGCAGCGAGACCGGGTGGTCCTTCCAGACGTACGACGGGGTGCCCTTGGCGCCGTACCTGTTGCTCGCCACCCAGTCCTTGGCGATGTCGGTGGCGCGGTCGAGGTATTGGCGCTCGCCGGTGTTCTCGTACTCGACGACGAGCGTGCCCATCCAGCGCAGCGACTGGAACACGAACTCCCACGACCGGTTCCTGAACGGGCTCGCGGCCCACTTGATGTCCTTGCCCAGCTTGTACGCGGGCAGCCCCACCAGCGAGATCTCGCCCTTCATGACATCGTTCGCCGTCGGCGTGCCGGGCAGCCAGTCACCCTGGCACTCGGCGGTGCGGGTCACCTTGTCGGTGGCCTGAGCCGGGACACCCAGAGCTCCGACCGAGAGCATGAGGGCGAGGGGGATCGCGAGCCGGCGCACGCCAGTTCCTTCCGGACAAAACGATGAGGGCGGGACATGCTTTCGGAATTTTGATCAAGAGGTCAAGTCGAGTGCCCGATTCGTTAGCCGCCCGATGCATGCTGGTACCTGTGAGATTCGACGACCTGGTGATCCCCGACACGCCCGCCTGCCGTGGCGCGCTCGAAGTGGCCACCGGCTACCACACGCCATCGCTGCTCAACCACTCGATCCGGGCCTATCTGTGGGCGGCGGCGTACGCGCAGGATCAGGGCATCGCGTTCGACGCCGAGCTGCTCTACGTCTCGTCCATGCTGCACGACATCGGGCTGGTGCCGGAGTTCGACAGCAACGCCGTGCCGTACGAGGAGGCCGGCGGGCACGTGGCCTGGGCCTTCTGCGCCGGGGCCGGCTGGTCGCCCGAGCGCAGGTCACGCGCGTACGAGGTGATCGTCAAGCACATGTGGGCCGAGGTGCCCGTGGCGGACGACCCCGAGGGGCACCTGCTCGAACTGTCCACCGGCATGGACATCTCGGGCCGCCGCACCGACGAGATCCCCGCCGACGTGCGGCGGGAGGTGCTCGAACGCTACCCGCGGCTGGAGATCGCCAAGGAGTTCAGCGTGTGCGTGGCCGATCAGGGCGCGCGCAAGCCGGCCAGCTTCGCGGCCGGGTTCGTGCGTGACGGCATCGTGGACCGCATCCTGCGCAACCCGCTCGACGACTGAACGTGGGTTCCGCTCGACCGATGAACGGATCCTCCGGCGCGGGCCGGCTCGACGACTGAGCGGCTTACGCCTTGGGGCCGGTGCTCTCGGCGACCTCGAAGCTCCACAGCTCCGAGCCCGACGCCGCCGGCCCCTGACCGTGACCATGCCCGTGGCCGTGACCCTGTCCCTCGTTTCCGGGCCCCTGGTTTGCGGCCGCCTCGGCCGCCTGGGCCGCCGCCTGCGCGTGACCGCGCCGGAACGCCTCGCCCTGCTGCCACTTCCGGAAGTCCTCCTCGCTGCGCCAGCGCGTGTAGACGAGGTAGCGCTCGGTGCCCTCGACCGGCCGCAGCAGCTCGAACCACTCGAACCCGTCGGCCGTCTCCACCATCCCCGCGCGACTGGCGAAACGCTTCTCCAGCTCCGCGCGCATCTCGGCGGGCACGGTCAGCACGTTGATCTTCACTACGGACAACAGAGAACCCCTCTCGTCAGCGCACGATCCGGTGCGGCGAAGGTGCGGGCTCCAGGCTAACGCGGGCCAGCGCCGGTACCTGATCCCGGTCCAGCGCCTCCCGCATGTGCGGCAGCGCCACCGTGGTCAGATGCTCCGTCAGTTCGCCCATGGGCACCGACTCGTCGGCGACCAGGCGCAGGCGTACCTCGGGATGGCCGCGCGGGCACCGTACGTTCGCGTCGGCGCTCAGGACGGCCGGGCTCGTCGCCACGTCCGCCGCCACCGCCCGCTCCATGCCGCCCGCCGACACCTCCGTGACCCCGGACGGGCCGCTCTCGACGCGCAGCCGCCCGCGCGCGTCCCTGCGCCCCTGCGCGAGCAGCCAGCGCAGCCCGAGCACCGCCACGACCAGCGCCGCCAGGGCCACCAGCCACCAGATCCACGGGCTGTTGCGGGCGAAGAAGCCCACCACGTTGCCGTCCACGACGGGCGTGTCGGCCGCCGCCCAGTCCCGCGAGAACGCGCCCAGCCCCCTGGCCAGCGCCGATCCTCCCAGCACGACCAGCACCAAGCCGACCAGAGCCAGCCCCAGCCGGTTCCCCCGCCCCGTCTTCCTGTTCACCGCGTTCACCGCGCCCCCTGTCGTTCGTCCCGAATCACCTGCGCCGGCGCTCCTTCACCTGCACCGTCACCCGGTACGGCTCCACGAGGTCCAGCGCGGCCAGCCTGGTCAGCACCGCGCCGCGCACCTCCTGGCCGAACTCGCCGGTGTCCCGCCCGTACGTGGTCGGCCGCACCTCGAAGGTGTGCCCGCGCCGGACGGCCCGGGCGGAGTGCACCCCGGGCACCTGCTCGGCCGCGTGCGCCAGGGCCCTGGTGACGCTCTTGGGACGCAGGCCGACGATCACGTCGGGATCGCCGCTGCGTACGGGCACCATGCTCGGCCGCCCCGGCGCCACCGCCGTGATCAGCAGCGCCAGCCCGAGCAGCGTCACGACCGCCGAGGCGAGCAGGACCAGCGGGTTCGACCACAGGGTCGAGGCCGCCCAGGCCCGCATGCCCTCGTACGGGATCCACCGCAACGGCCGGCCGAACAGCCCCGACAACGTTTCGAGGGCGACGAGCAGGCCCAGCAGGGTGAGCAGGAGGGCGACCACGACGGCGGGAACCCGGCGCTGGGGCCGAAACGCCCGCACCGCCGCCCGGTCGGCCGCCTTGGACCGCTGCACGCTCACCGCCGCACGATGGGCACCCGAAGGCTCGCCCCGCGCCCCGAACGCACCCGAAGGCTCGCCCTCCGGGCCGGACGGATCGTCGGGCGCCCGGTAAGCGCCTTGCGGCTCGCTACCGGTCGAATCCGGGATGAGGCACATCTCGGGCGTGCCGCCGTCACCCTGTTCTTCCGCCCCCGCGCCCTGCCCGTCCGTCCACAGGTCATGCTCGGCCGCGCCCGGGTCCCCCTGCTGTTCGGGGTACGGCTCGGTGGGCGGGTCACGGCGTGGGTCGTGGTCTGGGATGCGTGGGGTCATGGCAGGTCGCCGTCCAGGTCGGTCATGGTGATGTCCAGGCGGGTGACGTCCAGCCCGGTGTGGGCCGCGACGCGCCGGGTCACGTGCTCCCTGAGCCGCCTCGCCACCGCGTGCAGCGGTGACGGGTAGCCCACCCTCACGTTCAGCCGCAGCGCCGCCTGACCTCCGTGCACCGCACCGCCCGACGCGCGCGTCCACGGGAGCCCGCGCGGGCGCGCGTCGCGCACCTCGGGCACCTCCATGGCGGCGCCGCACGCGATCTTGGTGATCACCCGATCCGAGATCTCCGTACGGCCGCGCCGCTCGGGAGACGGCAGGGGAGTGGCACGCTGCGCCGGCACCCCCACCACACCCGGCACAGCACCCGAACCGGTGCCTGAAGCCGCGCCCGGTCCCATGCCCGATGCCGTGCCTGAAGCGGTGCCCGGACCCGTGCTCGGTGCCGTGTCCGGGCCGGGGCGGCCTGGGGCGATGCCGGTCATTTCCGTCTCAAGGACAGGCCGGACAGGTTCACCTCTCCGGTCTCGGCGATCCGGCCGACCACGAAGCCGACCGCTCCGAGCACGAGGACGAGCAGGAACGCCCCCAGCCCTCCGAACGCTCCGACCAGGCCGAGAATGATGCCCACGGCCATGCCGATCACCGGCATCCACTGGATGTCGTTCATGGTCCCTCCACGATGATGTCGTCGACGCGCACGTTCACCGGACGGTCCCCGGCCAGGTCGGCCACGGCTCGCCGCACCTCGTCGGCGGTCTCGGGCAGCGGCCTGGCCAAAGTGGCGACGATCGCGATCTCCACCGCCCGCCCGTCCACCGACACGCCGACGAACCGCTCGTGCGGCAGGTACGTGGCCACCGTCCCGAACAGCCCCCCGGACAACCCCGCCACCCCGGCACACTTCCGCACCCGCTCCGCGATCATCCGCACCTCGGACGACGCCCCACCGACTTCAGCGGGTCCACCGGCTTCAGCGGGTCCACCGACGTCAACCGGTCCACCGACGTCAACCGGGCGTCCCGGACCGACCGGGCTCGTCGGCCCGCCTGAGGCGACCGGCCCGCCTGAGGCGACCGGCCCGCCTGAGGCGACCGGCCCGCCTTGGACGGGCGGGGCGGCCGGAGTGGGTGGGTCGCTGGGAGCGGTCGGAGTGCCGGGGCCGGTCGGGGCGTCGGTCATCGGACCCGGGGCTCCTGTTCCGTGTCCCTCCGCTGTCCGTCCTGCGCTCGTTCGCCGTCCCGGTCCCGGCCACGGTCGCGATCACGATCCCGGTCCTGGCCGGGGAGGTGGACGTCGTCGACCCGGATGTTGACCTCGGTCACCTCCAGCCCGCACATCCGCTCCACCGCCCCGATCACGTTCCTGCGCACGGCCGCCGCCAGCTCCGGGATCGCCGTCCCGTACTCGGCCACCAGATCCAGGTCCACGGCCGCCTGCCGTTCGCCCACCTCGACCGACACGCCCTGCGTCAGGCTGGGATCGCCGCCGACGATGTTGCGCATGCTGCCGAGGGCCCTTGCGGCGCCTCCGCCCATGGCGTAGACGCCGGACACCTCCCGGGCGGCCAGGCCGGAGATCTTGGCGACGACACCGTCCTCGATGGTGGTCGTGCCTTTGTCCGTGACGAGCGAGCGTGGCGAGCCGGTGCTCTCCTCGGTCCTGGCCCGTGGCACGGTTCCGGTCGCACCGGTTCCGCCGGGCCGGTTCGACATCGTGTCCGACACGATCGTCACCCCCTACATGTCTCCTTATGGGTCCACATAACCCCTGCTACACGACCGAAGCTCATCAAAACGGACTTGAGGGCGAATAATGGACAGCACCTGACTCGCCCGCAGGCGGGACGGGTAAAAGGTGGGCGGACCCCTCCGGCGTCGGCGATAGCCTTGTCGGGTGCGTATAGCGAGGTTCTCCACAGGCGAAGGCGTCTCGTTCGGCGTGGTCGAGGGCGGTCCGGGCGAGGAGTTCGTCTCCGCGATCTCCGGTCACCCGTTCAGCCAGGTGCAGTTCACGGGCGAGCGATTCCCGCTGTCCCAGGTGAAGCTGCTGGCCCCGATGCTGCCGAGCAAGGTGGTCGCCATCGGCAGAAACTACGCCGAGCACGCGGCCGAGTTCGGCAACGAGGTGCCCGACGAGCCGCTCATCTTCATGAAGCCGTCCACCACGGTGATCGGCCACGGCGAGAACATCGCCTACCCCACGACGCTGTCCGACCGCGTCGACTTCGAGGGTGAGCTGGCCGTGGTGATCGGCAGGCTCTGCCGCGAGGTGCCGGTCGAGCGGGTCAAGGACGTCATCTTCGGCTACACCTGCGCCAACGACGTCACTGCGCGCGACCTGCAGAAGAAGGACGTGCAGTTCACCCGGGCCAAGGGGTTCGACACGTTCTGCCCGCTCGGGCCGTGGATCCAGACCGATCTCGACGCGAGCGACCTGGCGCTGACGACCACGGTCAACGGCGAGATCCGGCAGAGCGGCCGCACCAACCAGCTCATCCACGACATTCCGGCGCTGGTGGCCTATGTCAGCGCCGTCATGACGCTGATCCCCGGCGACATCATCCTGACCGGCACCCCCGCGGGCGTCGGTCCTCTGGAGATCGGCGACGAGGTCAGCGTCGGCATCGAAGGCATCGGCACACTCACGAACAAGGTGGTCTCCCGTGACTGACGTACGGGTGCGGTTCGCCCCGTCACCAACCGGCATGTTCCACGTGGGCAGCGCCCGCGCCGCGCTGTTCAACTGGGCCGTGGCCGAGCAGTCCAAGGGGCGGTTCATCCTGCGCATCGAGGACACCGATGCCACCCGCAACCGGCCCGAGTGGACCGAGGGCATCATCTCGGCGCTCGACTGGATCGGCATCAACGGCGGCAATCCGGTCTTCGAGGGCCCCTACTTCCAGTCGGCCTACGAGCCGCAGCACCGCGAGGCCGTGGCCAAGCTGCTGGCCGACGGCAAGGCGTACTACTGCGACTGCACCCGCGAGCAGGTGCAGGAGCGCACCGGCTCCAAGGACAAGGGCTACGACGGTTACTGCCGCGAGCGCGGGCTGAGCGAGGGCGCGGTGCGCTTCCGCACCCCCGACGAGGGCGTCACGGTGGTCGACGACCTGGTGCGCGGCCGGGTGGAGTTCCCCAACAACGCGCAGGAGGACTTCGTCATCGCGCGCACCGACGGCTCGCCCCTCTACGTGCTGGCCAACGCCGTCGACGACATCACCCAGGGCATCACCCACGTGGCCAGAGGCGAGGAGCACCTGCCCAACGCCGCCCGCCAGGAGCTGCTCTGGCCGGCGCTGGGCGCGACCCCGCCGGTCTGGGCCCACCTGCCGGTGATCGTCAACGAGCAGCGCAAAAAGCTGTCCAAGCGCCGTGACAAGGTGGCGCTTGAGGACTATCGCGCCGAGGGTTACCTGCCGGAGGCCATGGTCAACTACCTCATGCTGCTCGGCTGGGGTCCCGGCGAGGACCGCGAGATCATGCCGTGGTCGGAGATGGTGCCGCTGTTCCGGCTGGAGGACGTCAACCCCTCCAACGCGTTCTTCGACGAGAAGAAGCTGCGCGCGTTCAACGGCGAATACATCAGGGCGCTGCCGCTGGAGACGTTCGAGGAGCGCTGCGCCCCCTACCTCGAAGAAGGCTGGGACCGCGGGCTGTTCAGCAAGGTCGCGGCGCTGGCCCAGACCCGCATCGCCGTGCTGTCGGAGATCCGGCAGAACGTCGACTTCCTCTTCCTCGACGAGCCCGTCTTCGACCAGGCGTCCTGGGACAAGGCGATGAAGAGCTCCCCGGAGGAGATCCTCACCGGCTACCTGGAGCGCCTTGAGGACGTGAGCTGGGACGCCGAGTCGCTCAAGGAGGCGCTGGAGCAGGTCGGCGCGGCCCACGGGCTCAAGCTGGGCAAGGCCCAGGCGCCGGTGCGGGTGGCCGTCACCGGCCGGACGGTGGGTCTGCCGCTGTTCGAGTCGATCGAGGTGCTCGGCCGCGAGCGGGCTCGCGAGCGCCTGCGCGTCGCGCTGGCGCGGCTGCGAGGCTGATCGACGCCCCGGCGGCCATCGACAGCCACACGCCGGTGACGCCGAGCCACGAGCTCAGCGCGTACGCGAGCGGCAGCTGCACCGCGAAGCCCGCCAGCGTGGCGGCGAGCAGGCGGCCGCCCCTGCCGCTCGCCTGCAGCACCCCGCCCACGGCGATCAGCCCGCCGAAGGGCACCAGGTAGAGCGTCATCCAGCGCAGGAACGTGACGGCCGCGGCCGGATCGCCGGTGAACATCCCGGCGACCGGCGCGGCCAGCAGGTTCAGCACGAGCGCGACCGCCGCGCCCGATCCGAGGCCGAGCAGGAGCGGTGACCCGACCGCCTCCGACCGCGCCGTGCGGATCATCGCCGCCTGCCGCAGCGCGTAGAACACCATGACGCCGGCCAGCATGATCTTCTGCCCGATGCCGTAACCGGCCACCTCCGCCGTGCCGAACCCGGCCACGATCTCCACCAGCGCCAGGCCCACCACGGCGCGAGCCAGGAAATCTCCGGACATGGGGAAGCCGGTGCGGAGCACCTCGCGGGTCGTCAGGCCGCGTCCGGCGGGGACGCGCAGGCGTACGAGATAGAGGAGCGCGACCGCCAGCGTGACGGCCCGCGCGATCACCGTGGCCAGCGCCGCGCCCTGCACCCCCATGCCGAGCCCGAAGATGAACAGCGGGTCGAGCGCGACCACCAGCACATTGCAGATGATCGCGTGCCGCATGGGCCGCCGGGTGTCGCCCAGGCCCTTGAGCACGCCGTCCACCACGGTCTGGGCGTAGTACACCGGCAGCCCGCCCAGCGAGATCAGGAAGAAGTCCGCCGTCAGCGCCGGATCGTCGGTGAACAGCGCGGCCAGCGGCTCGCGCAGCAGCACGCCCGGCACGGCGACGGCCATGGAGAAGACGGCCCACAGCAGCCATCCCGTCCTGATCACCGGCCCCAGGGGAGCGCGCCCGTCGCGGCGGCCCACCAGCACGGTGACCCCTGTCGGAACGGCCAGGAACAGCCCGTAGGCCAGGTATTCGGCCGTGGTGCCCACGGTGACCGCCGCGATGGCCCCCTCGCCCAGCCCGGACACCCAGAGCAGGTCGATCAGGCCGACGGCGACCACGGCGGTGAGCAGTTCCACGTAGACGGGAAGGGCGAGCCGGATCATCATTTACCTCGTTTCGATGTATATCGTTTAGAGGTATAGCGTTACGATGCACCCCATGGCAAGCGGCGGTGACCTGAGCCTCACCATCCTGGGGTTTCTGCACGAGCGGCCCATGCACGGCTACGAGCTCAAGTCGCGGCTCACGGCATTGACCGGCCACCTGCGGCCGGTCAGCGACGGCGCGCTCTATCCCGCCATCTCACGACTGGAGGCGAAGGGGCTGGTCGAACGGCACGAGGAGGCGGGCGCGGCGGCCGCGCGCCGGCAGGTGCTGACGATCACGCCGGCCGGCCGCGAGGAGCTGCTGCGGCGACTGCGTGAGCCCGCCGACCTCGACATCAGCGACCAGAGCCGGTTCTTCGCCCTGCTGACGTTCCTGTCGGCGCTGCCCGACCGCGCCGACCAGGCCGCGGTGCTGCGGCGCAGGCTGGCCTTCCTGGAGGCTCCGGCGAGCTTCTTCTACGAGAACGGCAGGCCGGTGAAGGCGAAGGACGAGCCGGACCCGTACCGGCGCGGCATGCTCAAGATCGCCCGGGCCGTCAGTCTGGCCGAGCGCGAATGGCTCCGCGAACGCATCGAGGAACTGGACGCGACGCAAGGCTGAGCGACGCCGCGCTGAGCGGAAACGCCTGCCCTGCGACGCAAGACTGATCGCGAGGACGCGAGCAGCCCGCCGCGCACGGGGCGCGGCGGGCCGTCTTGTCACGCGGTGTCCGTACGGGCGGCGGCTCAGGTGAGGCCGCGGCGGGCCAGCAGCGGCTGGATCGTGGCCTCGCGCCCGCGGAAGTTGCGGAAGGCCGTCAGCGGGTCGATGCTCCCGCCCCTGGACAGCAGCTCGCGGCGGAAGTGGTCACCGTTCGCCCTGGTCAGCCCGCCGTTCTCCTTGAACCACTCCACGCTCTCCGCGTCCAGCACCTCGCTCCAGATGTAGGAGTAGTAGCCGGCGCTGTAGCCGCCCGTGAAGATGTGGGCGAAGTAGTTGGTCCGGTAACGCGGCCGCACCAGCGGGAAGGCGATCCCGGCCGCCTCCAGGGCGGCCGCCTCGAACGCCTCGGGGTCGGCGACGGTCTCGCCGGCGGTCAGCTTGTGCCAGGTCCAGTCGAGCAGCGTGGCGGCCAGGTATTCGACGGTCTGGAAGCCCTGGTTGAACGTCTCGGCCGCCTTCAGCTTCTCCACCAGCTCGGCCGGCATCGGCTCGCCCGTCTCGTGGTGCTTGGCGTAGTTGGCCAGGATCTCGGGCCAGGTCACCCACATCTCGTTGACCTGCGACGGGTATTCGACGAAGTCGCGCGGCACGCTGGTGCCCGACACGCGCGGGTATCGCACCTTGGAGAACAGCCCGTGCAGCGCGTGGCCGAACTCGTGGAAGGCCGTGTTCACCTCGTCGTACGTCAGCAGCGTCGGTCCGGACGCCGGCTTGGTCACGTTGAGGTTGTTGACCACCACCGGCCGCTGCCCGAACAGGAACGACTGGTCGACCAGGTTGTTCATCCACGCGCCGCCGCGCTTGCTCGCCCTGGCGTACGGGTCGAGCACGAACAGCCCCAGCGGGCTCCCGTCCTCGTCCGCCACCTCGAACACGCTCACGTCGGGGTGGTATCCGCCCAGGTCGGGCCGCTCGGCGAAGGTGATCCCGTACAGCTTCGTGGCCGCGAAGAACACGCCGTCGCGGTAGACGCGGTCGAGCTCGAAGTACGGCCGCATCGCCGCGCCGTCGAAGTCGTAGCGGGCCTGGCGCACCTTCTCGGAGTAGAAGGACCAGTCCCACGGCTCGATCGCGAACCCGGCCTGCTCCGCCAGCGCCTCCGCCTCCTTCTTGGCGTTGCGCACGGCGGGGCCGACGAGCTGGCCGAGCATCTCCTCGACCGCCTCGACGGTCTTGGCCGTCTGGTCGGCGACCGAGTAGGCGGCGTGGCTGGGGAAGCCGAGCAGCGCCGCCCGCTCCGCCCGCAGCGTCGCCATGGTGACGGCCAGCTCGAAGTTGCCCGGCGCCCGGTTGACGCTCAGCTCGTAGAGGCGGCGGCGCACGTCGCGGTCGGTCAGCCGGGCCAGGCCCGGCTGGAGGGTGTAGTTGAGCAGCGGCAGCACGTACGTGCCGTCGTCCTGGCGCAGCGCCTCGATCTCGGCCTCGTCGAACCCGTCGAGCTCCTTCGGGTCCGTCACCCGCAGCGCCGACTCCGTGGACGCCTTGAGCAGGCTCTGCGCGAACGTCGTCGAGAGCTTCGACAGCTCCTCGTTGATCGCGCGCAGCCGGTCCTGCTCCTGCTCCGACAGATCGGCCCCGGCCCTGATGAAGTCGTCGCGGTACTTCTCCAGCAGCCAGGACTCCTCGGCGTCCTCCGTGGTGACCTGCTTGATCCTGGTCCACAGGGCCCGGTTGAGCCGGATCGCGTCGCTGTGGCGGGTCAGCTCGGGCGAGATCCGCTTCTCGATCTCCATGATGCCGTCGGTCGTGTCGGACGCGGAGACGGTGAAGAAGGCCGTGGCCGTGCGGTCGAGGATCCGCCCCGACCGCTCGAGCGCGGCGATCGTGTTCGCGAACGTCGGCGGCTCTGTGCCGCTCGCTATCGCGTCGACCTCGGCCAGCTGCTCGGCCATGCCGCGCTCGAAGGCCGGCAGGTAGTGCTCCTCGCGGATGTCGGCGAAGGGCGGCAGCTCGTACGGCAGGTCGCTGGGGGCGAACAACGGATTCTCAGCCAACGCTTGGGCTCCTCCACGTGCGTGTTTTGTCCCCTTCAGCTTGGCACGGCCGGGCACGTGACGGGAGCGGCGGACGGCGGGTCGCGGAATCGTTTTGGTCTTAGCCCCAGAGCTGGGCTATTCTTTCGGACGTCGCCAAGCGCGCTCCGCGAGGAGATCGCAGCGGTGGGGTATGGTGTAATTGGCAGCACGACTGATTCTGGTTCAGTTAGTCTAGGTTCGAGTCCTGGTACCCCAGCATTTGCACGGACATCTCCCAGTGAGATGTCCGTTTTTGTTTTACCGGGCGAGTCCGGCCAGAATTTCGGTGATCCGTCGATACGACTTCCGTGTCGGCGCGTGCGGCCCCTTCACCGAGAAGACCTCGAACCGGTTGCCCGGCGTCGCCTCGTCGGCCTCCCTGATCATGCGGTCCTGCAGTGCCGGCGGGATCAGCCGGTCCAGCGTCTGCCTGACGTAGACCCGCCGCACCCGCCCCCAGGCGTCCTTGCGGCCCCTGGCGTCGGCGCTGGACACCTGGAGGCTCTCGTCCGGCAGCGACGAGTTCAGCATGGCGAGAAACTCTCCTTCCGTCCCCTCCGCCATGAACGCCGCCTTCGCCGCGGTAAGGAACTTCCTGTCGTTCGTGCGCCAGTTGATCCTGATCGCCTTGAGCGCGGCCGGATCGCCGACGACGGCCGGCAGGATGGCCGCTCCGAGGCTCGTGCTGCTCTCCGGCGTCTCCAGGTACTCGGCCGGCGAACGCAGCTTCGTGCAGCAGTACGCCCCGACGTAGACCAGCCGGTCGATCAGGCCGGGCACCTCGTCGGCCGTCTTCGTGATCGTCGAGCCGCCCAGGCTGCCGCCCACCAGGATGACCGGGCCGTACCGGGAGACCCGGCGCACCACGTTCACGGTGGCCTCCACGTAGTCGTCCAGGGTCACCCCGGCCATGGGGGAGGGGATCGCGGCCAGCGCCTTCAGGTCCTGCGGCGCCTGGTAGGCGACGTGGAACTGCTCCTCGGCGCCATGCCCCGGCAGGCTCACGCCCACGGTGCGGTGGCCGCGCAGCACGAGCTCGGAGTCGCCTGAGGCCATGCCGTTGGAGCCCGTCACGAAGACGTACGTGGTCACTTCTCTCCTCTTCCCCTGGACGGACGCGGTGGCGGCGGTCGTGGTGACTGCGCCGGCTCCTGTGGCGGCGGCGAGCCGGAGCGCTGTTCTGCGGGTCGGTTCGTTCATGCCTCGATGCTCGCCCGGACGGCCGGAGGCGCACATCGCCCACCGGGACGGACGAGCGGCGGACGGCGGCCATCAACCGATCGGTGGACCCCCGTGCCAGGCTTGACCCCATGAGCTGGCTCGACGGCCGCGAACGCTGGATCCATCCGGCGCTCGCCTACGCACTGCTCGCGATCTCCGCGACCACGGCCGCCCTCACCGGTGTCCCCGCCCTGCCGTCACGGCCGCCACAGCTGTCACCACCGGAGCCGTCGGCAGGGCCGTCACCGGATCCATCGGCGGGTCCGTCACAAGGAGCGTCACTGGATCCATCGCTGGGGCCGTCGGAGTGGCCGCTCCCGCCCTGGCAGCTCATGCCCTGGCCGGTGCTCGTCCTGCTCGCCGCCGTCTGGCTGGCGGCCGTCCCCGGGCTCTACCCGCGCCGCGACCGGCACCGGGTGCTCGTCGTGGGGCACTACCTCGTGCTGCTCGCGCTCGCCGCCGCCCTGTCCTTCCGCAGTACGGCCTTCGTCGTCTTCGCCTCGATCGGCTACCCGCTGGCGATCGCCATGCTCCCGGCCCGGCTGATCATGGCGGGCGTCACGCTGACCGCCCTGGTCAACGTCACCACCCAGGCGGCGCCCGGCTCGCGGGCGACGCTGCTCACGGTGATCGCCGGCGTGGCGCTGCCGCTGGTCGTGGCCGGCTGGTACGTCTCCGCCGAGCACGACAAACGCCGCCGCTTGGTCACCCGCCTGCGCGCCGCCATGGACGAGAACGCCGACCTCAACGCCAGGCTGCTCGACCAGGCCCGGCGGGCCGGCGTGCTCGACGAGCGGCACCGGGTCGCCGGCGAGATCCACGACACGCTGGCCCAGGACCTCGTGGCCCTGATCGGCCAGCTCGACGCGGCCTCCCGTACCGGGCAGGACGAGGCCCGCCGCCGCCACCTCGACCGCGCCTCCGAGCTGGCCCGCCGCGGCCTGACGGAGACCCGCAGATCCGTGAGCGCCCTGCGGCCCGAGCCGCTGGAGGAGGCCAGGCTGCCGGACGCGATCGGCCATCTGGCCAGGTCGTGGGCCGACACGGCCGGGGTGGAGCTCCGGTACGAGGTCACCGGGCAGCCCGTGCCGCTCTCCGCCGACGTGGAGCAGGCGCTCTTCCGGATCACCCAGGAAGCCCTGTCCAACGTGGCGAAGCACGCCGGAGCCACCAGGACGGCCCTGACCCTCTCGTACACGGACGAACTCGTCTTGCTGGACATCCGCGACGACGGAACCGGCTTCGCCCCGCGGGAGCGCACTGACGGCTTCGGGCTGGACGGCATGCGCCGGCGCGTCCGCGGCGTGGGCGGCACCCTGGAGATCGAGTCGGAGCCGGGCCAGGGCACGACCGTCGCGGCGGCCGTCCCCGCGCTCCCCGCGCTCCCCGAGCACGGCGAGCGGCGGGATCGCGACGAGCGGTGAGATCCTGGTGTGGACCGATGCCCGCCGAGCCGACACCCGGACAGGGAGGACCGATGGCCCTGCGGCTGCTGATAGCCGACGACCATCCGATCGTGCGCGACGGACTGCGCGCCGCCTTCGACGGCGAGCCCGGCCTTGAGGTGGTCGGCGAAGCCGCCGACGGCGACGAGGCCGTCCGGCTGGCCGCCGAGCTCGCCCCCGACGTCGTGCTCATGGACCTGCGCATGCCCGGCCTCGACGGGCTGAGCGCCATCCGCCGGCTCAGCGGCACCGGGCCGCGCATCCTGGTCCTCACCACGTTCGACGGCGACGTCCTGCCCGCGCTCGAAGCGGGCGCCGGCGGCTATCTGCTCAAGGACGCCCCGAAGGAGGAGCTGGTCCGTGCCGTGCACGCCACCCACCGGGGCGAGACCGTGCTCGCCCCCGCCGTGGCCGGCCGGCTGGCCGACCACCTGCGCAGGCCCGCCAGGGGGCAGCTGAGCAAGCGGGAGCTGGAGGTGCTGAGCCTGGTGGCCGGGGGAGCGACGAACAAGGAGGCGGCGGCCGGCCTGCTCATCAGCGAGGCCAGCGTGAAGACGCACCTGCTGCACATCTACGCCAAACTCGACGTCCGCGACCGCGCCGCCGCCGTCGGCGAGGCCTACCGCCGCGGCCTGCTCACCCGGTAGCCCCTGACCTCTGAAGACGTATCGGGTAGAGTCGCGGCCCACTTATGGCTGAATTTCGTCTTCGCGCGGGCGGCTTCCCGCGCTTCCTCGCTCCGTTCATCGCCCCGCTCGTCCTCTTCTTCGCCGTCTGCCTCCTCCTCGGCGCCATCCTCACCAACAGCACCCCGCTCGGCGCCGTCATCGGCGCGCTCGCCACCGGCGCGCTGGTCGCCGTCCTGGCCGGCAAGCACCGCCGCCTCACCACGGGCACCGTCGTCCGCTTCTCCGCCGACGGCGTCGAGCTGGCCGACTCCCAGGGCTTCCGCGTCCGCCTGCGCTGGCCCGACATCACCAGGGTCGGCGTCGTGGACACCCAGCTCGCCGACCCCCGCGTGATCGGGCGTCCAGGCGCCGCCAGGGCGCGGGTACGGCCCCTGCGTGCGACCGGCCTGATCGGATGGGGCGAGCGCACGGTCCCGCCCCGCGTGCCCCGCTGGATGCGCGCCCGCCTCGCCGCCGTCCCCGCGGACCCGGCCACCGGCAGGCCGGAGGTGGCGATCCCGCTGGGGGAGTTCGATCCGCAGTGGGAACGAGGCCCGATGGGCGACTGGGTCCGGCGCCACAGAGCCGATCTGGTAGGCGGATAAGCGGTTTGGTGTGGTCTTCCGGGTGCGGTAGAGTTACCTGCGTCGCCGGGGAGACCCGGCACACCAGCTTGTGGACAGGGTCCCGTCGTCTAGTGGCCCAGGACGCCGCCCTCTCAAGGCGGTAGCGCCGGTTCGAATCCGGTCGGGACTACCACTGTCACAAGCGCACGAAGGTCCCGTCGTCTAGTGGCCCAGGACGCCGCCCTCTCAAGGCGGTAGCGCCGGTTCGAATCCGGTCGGGACTACGTCTGCAACAACCGCTCCGGTGCACTCAGCCCGGAGCGTTTTTTGTTGCCCGGCCACAGAACGCGAGATCCCCCCGCCGCGAACGGCGGCAGGGGGATCGTCGGCCGAGCCGGATCAGGGGCCGGATCAGGGGCCGGACCGGGGGCCGGATCAGGCGGAGCGGGCCTTGAACAGCGCCCGCCTGGCGGCCTTGGCCACCTGCTTGTCCGGATGCACCTGCGAGATCAGATCCAGCAGCTCCTCCACGTGGGCGTGCGGGATCTTCCAGATCACCTCCAGCAGGCTGTTGACCATGTCGGGCCCGATGTCGCGCAGGCTGCTCACGAACTCCGAGCGCCCGAGACCCGCCGAGATCGTCCACATGTCGAGGATGAGCCAGTGGGTGTCGTCCTGCGTCGGCTCCGGCGCGCCCTCGACCCCGAGCTGACTCAGCTGCGTGGCCGCGTAGGGACGCAGCGACGACTGCTTGAGCGCGGCCTGCCAGGCCGGCACGGCGGCCTCGCCCAGCGTGCCGACCACGCTCGCGGCCTGCACCCTGATCAGCGCGTCGCTCTCGTCCTCGGCCGCCGCGTCCAGCAGCTCCTCGGCCGCCTTGGCGGGCTCGCGCAGCCGCATCCAGGCGGCGAACTCGGCGTCGGCCTCCTCCTCCGGCAGCTCGGCGCTCAGCGCGAGCAGCTCGTGGGCGCTCATGGACTCGATCGCCGGCCGCGCGTCGACCTCGATGTCGGCGTCGTCCACCAGGTGGATGACACCCTCGGTGCCGAGCGGCGTGAGGCGCAGCGTGCCGTCGTCGCCGAGCTCGACCATGCCGTAGCCGGTCAGCCAGTCGACGGCGGAGGCCACCGGGTCGCCGGCCGCCTCCCACGCGTCGCCGCCCAGCTCGTCGAGCTCGGCGGCGGCCTCGGCCAGGTCCCGCGACAGCTCGCCGAGATCACGCGAGCCGCCCGCCAGCAGCAGCCGGACCAGCACCCCCCTGGTCAGGCCCGCCAGGGCCATCGTCAGGTCGTCGTCCTCCAGCTCGGGGTCGCCGTAGTCGACCGAGTGGAGCCCGAGCATCCAGGCGTCGAGCACGTCCTCGTCGTCGTCGAACGGCCACTCGGCGGTGTCATCCTGCACCGCGACCGTGCCGGCCTCACCCGGCTCCAGGAACTCCAGGTCGACCGCGAGGTTCCAGATGTTCCACAGCTGGGGCACGGCCTCGGCGATCGAGCCGTCGGTCTCGGGCCTGGGCAGGCCGGTGGCCCGCAGCGCCTCCTCCACCTCGGCGTCGGTGAGCAGGGCGTCCTCGCCGACGCGCCGGCCCGAGCCGACCCACACGGCCAGATCGCGGGCCTTGGCGACCAGCGGCACCTCGCGGGCCGCGGCGGCGAGCTCGGAGTCGGGCCGCAGCCTGATCGTGTCGAGCTCGGCCAGCTCGTCGGCGAACGGCTCGAAGTCGCCGAGGTCGCCTGTCTCGGCGGCCTCGGCCTCGTCCTCGCCCTCGGAGTCGTCCAGCATCTCCTCCATGAGGTCGACGAACTCGTCCTCGACGTCGTCGAGCTCGGCCTGCAGATCGGCGAGGCTGTCGGAGCCCTTGGCCAGCCGGCCGGTCTGGGACAGGAACGTCAGGTAGGCGTCCACGGCCGGAAGCATGCCGTCGGCGGCGGCGTCGGGATCCTCCACGACCTTGGGCATGCGGTCGAGCAGCAGGTTACGCAGGTCGGCACGCTTCCACGTGCCGAGATCCTGCGAGAAGGCGAGACGGTGCCACAGGGCGGCGGGTCCCACGAGCTCGGGGTCGCTCCCGGGCGCGTTCGCACGCGCCCACATGATGAACTCTTCGAGCAGGGGTCGCAGCTCAGTGGCGGCTACCTCGATGCGATCTGTCACGCACTCAGGCTAGTGCGCCCGCGAGGCAGTCGGCTCCCGAAATACATCCTTTTGCTGATCATGACGTGCGGCGCATCGCCTCGGTGATCCGTTCGGCCGCCGCCATGACGGGCACCGCGTGCAGCCGCCCGGGCGCTCTCGTCAGCCTTTCGATGGGCCCGGAGACCGACACGGCCGCGATCACCTTCCCGCCGCTGCCCCTTATCGGGGCCGAGACGCTGGCCACCCCCTGCTCGCGCTCTCCCACGCTGTGCGCCCAGCCCCTGCGCCGTACGGAGGCCAGCGTGGCGGCGGTGAACTTGGCTCCGCGCAACCCGCGGTGCAGCCGGTCGGGCTCCTCCCAGGCCAGCAGGATCTGCGCCGCCGAACCGGCCGCCATGGGCAGCGCGGAGCCGACGGGAACCGTGTCACGCAGGCCGCTGGCGCGCTCGGCCGCGGCCACGCACACGCGTTCGTCACCCTGGCGGCGGTAGAGCTGCGCGCTCTCCCCCGTGAGGTCGCGCAACTGCATCAACACGGGCGCGGCCACCGCGAGCAGCCGGTCCTCGCCGGCCGCCGTGGACAACTCCGACAGCCGGGGGCCGAGCACGAATCTTCCCTGTGTGTCGCGACTCACAATCCTGTGGTGCTCAAGTGCGACCGCCAGCCGGTGGGCGGTGGGGCGGGCCAGGCCGGTCGCCTGGACCAGCTGAGCCAGCGAAGCGGGTCCCGCTTCGAGGGCATTGAGTACAAGAACCGCCTTGTCGAGTACTCCGACTCCGCTAGAGTTGTCCATACACCGATACTGCCGTCTCGACATATGAGAAGGCAAGTCGGATGATTCTCAAGGAGGAGATCATGGGCCGCACACTGGCCGAGAAGGTCTGGGAGCAGCACGTAGTCCGTCGCGCGGAGGGCGAACCGGACCTGCTCTATATCGACCTGCACCTCATCCATGAGGTGACCAGCCCGCAGGCGTTCGACGGGCTCCGTCTCGCCGGCCGGAAGGTGCGGCGGCCCGATCTCACCATCGCCACCGAGGACCACAACGTCCCGACCCTGCTCGGCCCGATCTCCGACCCGGTGTCCAAGACGCAGGTCGAGACCCTGCGCAAGAACGCCGCCGAGTTCGGCATCCGGCTCCATCCGATGGGCGACGCCGGTCAGGGCGTGGTGCACATCATCGGGCCGCAGTTCGGCCTGACCCAGCCGGGCATGACGATCGTGTGCGGCGACTCCCACACCTCCACCCACGGCGCGTTCGGCGGCATCGCGTTCGGCATCGGCACCTCCGAGGTCGAGCACGTGCTGGCCACGCAGACGCTGCCCGCCTACCGGCCCAAGACGATGGCCATCGAGGTCTCGGGCGAGCTGCCCGCGGGCGTCACGGCGAAGGACCTGATCCTGGCCATCATCGCCGAGATCGGCACCGGTGGTGGCCAGGGCTACATCGTCGAATACCGCGGCGAGGCCGTGCGCAAGCTCTCCATGGAGGGCCGCATGACCGTCTGCAACATGTCGATCGAGGCGGGCGCGCGGGCGGGCATGATCGCCCCCGACGAGACCACGTTCGCGTACCTGAAAGGCCGCCCGCACGCGCCGGAGGGCGAGGCGTGGGACCAGGCCGTCGAATACTGGACGTCGCTGCGCACCGACGACGACGCCGTGTTCGACAAGGTCGTCGAGATCGACGCCTCGACGCTGACCCCCTACGTCACGTGGGGCACCAACCCGGGCCAGGGCCTGCCGCTGGGCGAGTCCGTTCCCGACCCCGAGTCGTTCGCCGACCCGGTCGCGCGCTCGGCCGCCGAGCGGGCGCTGGAATACATGGGCCTGCGCGCCGGCACGCCGCTGCGCGAGATCGAGGTCGACACGGTGTTCGTCGGCTCCTGCACCAACGGCCGCATCGAGGACCTGCGCTCGGCCGCCGAGATCCTGCGCGGCCGCCAGGTCACCACTCGCACGCTCATCGTCCCCGGCTCGATGATGGTCAAGCGGCAGGCCGAGGAGGAGGGCCTGGACGAGGTGTTCAAGGCCGCGGGCGCCGAGTGGCGCGAGGCCGGCTGCTCGATGTGCCTGGGCATGAACCCCGACACGCTCAAGCCGGGCGAGCGCAGCGCCTCCACCTCCAACCGCAACTTCGAGGGCCGGCAGGGCAAGGGAGGCCGCACCCACCTGGTGTCGCCGCAGGTCGCCGCCGCGACCGCCGTCACCGGCCGCCTCACCGCCCCCGCCGACCTGTAAGGAGACAGACAGATGGAAGCCTTCACCACCCACACCGGTACGGCGGTGCCGCTGCGCCGCAGCAACGTCGACACCGACCAGATCATCCCGGCCGTCTGGCTCAAGCAGGTCAGCCGCACCGGTTTCGAGAAGGGCCTGTTCGCCGCCTGGCGCGAGGACCCGACGTTCGTCCTCAACGACCCCTCCTACGAGGGCGCCTCGATCCTGGTCTCCGGCCCTGACTTCGGCACCGGCTCCTCCCGCGAGCACGCGGTGTGGGCGCTGCAGCAGTACGGGTTCCGCGTCGTGATCGCCGCCCGCTTCGGCGACATCTTCCGCAACAACTCCACCAAGATGGGCCTGCTGCCGGTCGTCCTGCCGGCCGAGCGGGTCGAGGCGCTGCAGGCGGCCGTCGAGGCGGACCCGAAGCTGGAAGTGACCGTCGACCTGGGCGAACGCCAGGTGCGCTGGGCCGGCGAGGTCGTCGCGTTCGAGATCGACGACTACACCCGCTGGCGGCTGACGGAGGGGCTCGACGACATCGGGCTGACCCTGCGTCACGCCGAGGACGTGGCGGCGTACGAGAATGGTCGGCAGCCATGGCTGCCGACGACCGTCTAGAAGACGACGAACTGGCGCGGCGGTTGCGCGAGGCGCACCGCCGCGTCCGCATGCTGCCCGCGGCGGAAAAGGACCGGATCGCGCGCCGTTATCTCGCGATATGCGACGTCGCGAAGCGAGATCCGGAAAGGGCCGCGGTACGCCTCGAAGCGTTTCTGGCCTCCCTTGACGACGCGTACGACACGCCACGAGACGAAGAAAACACGCCGGGTGATTGAGTTCCCCCGCGATCCCGCCTACTTTCGAGCCCGTAAGGGGTTTCTACGTCGAACTCGTGAGCTGGAACCCCGAGCCGTAACTGGGGGAGCAGGACTTTCATGAACAAGCGAGAACTCGTCGAGGCCATCGCGGATCGGGTGGGCGACAGGAAGACGGCCACCGAGGCCGTCAACGCGGTCATCGACGCCATCCAGAAGGCTGTGGCCAGTGGCGACAAGGTCTCGATCACGGGCTTCGGCGCGTTCGAGATGGTGAACAAGCCCGCCCGCACGGCGCGTAACCCGTCGACCGGCGCGGAAATCAACGTCGCCGAGAGCTGGGCGCCCAAGTTCCGTCCCGGCTCGGATTTCAAAGAGCTGGTGAACACGGGCGGCAAGAAAATCGGCAAGAGGAAGTAAACGCGAGCGGACCAGCACGCCCGGGCCGGCCGGGCCGGGCGTCCGCTTTTTTCTAGGCGTCCGGCACCGGGAAAGTCGACAGCGTGATGTAGCCGATCTCGCCGCCGGACATCGCGAGATTGACCCGCTGGCCGGAGCGGAGCAGACGCAGCGGGCCCGCGTCGAAGGCGGGGGCGCCGAACGGAAGGACGGTGCCGTCGTCGAGGAAGACCGTGCCGGAGCGGGTGGTCTCGTCGAAGGTGCGTACGGTCGCCTGCATCCGCCCAGCGTAATCGTTCGCCGTCCATCCGACGAGCACGTGCGAGGCAGGCTCAGGAGCGCGACGACGGGATGAGGCCCGGGTCCGGCCACAGGTCGGCCACGACCGCCGCCGTGTGCCGCCCCAGCCCCAGCCGGACGGCCGCGCGCAGGTCGTCGGGGGTGTCCACGTCACGCCTGACCGAGTCGATCCCCGGCACGCACAGCTCCTTGGCCCCGCCGGCCAGGTGCTTGGCCCGCGACTCCCCGCCGAACCTGGGCGTGAACGGCCGGCCCGGCCGCACCCCGTAGAACGTCGTCCCGACGTCGAGCGCGTCGGGCACGAACGACTGGTCGAACTCGGCCGCCGCCTCCAGCGCCAGCGCCAGCTCGGCCGGGCGCAGCGCGGGAAGGTCGGCCTGCAACGCCCCCACGGCGTCGTCCGGCGCCAGGCGTACGGCATGGGCGGCCCCCGTGCGCAGCGCCGTGTTCAGCCCCCGGTCGGGGTCGGACACCACGTCGGCCCCGAGCGCGTCGAGCGGCCCCGCGGCGGCCGGATCGGCCGTGACCACGATCACGCGCGCGACCAGCGGGCAGGCGAGCGCCGCCGAGACGGTGTCGCTCGCCACGGCCACCGCCAGCCGCGTCCTGTGCGGGCCCGTCGCGGCGGCCAGCCGGGTCTTCGCCGCGACCAGCGTCTTCACCGGAATGACCAGGGACCAGCGGATGCTCATAGGCTAAGCATCGCGCCTCGACATCCCGCCCGGCCAACCGGGAGACTTGGGGCGCATCCCGCAGGTGTTGGAGGAGACCATGAGCCGCCCCACGCGACCATCGCGTTTCTGGGAGACCTTCGCAGTAGTCGTGGTGAAGCCGCTGTCCACGCTCCTGGTCAAGCGTGACTGGCGCGGGGGCGAGCGCATCCCGAAGACCGGCGGCGTGATCATCGCGACCAACCACCTGTCCTGGGCCGACCCCGTCCTGCTGTCGCACTTCCTCTACGACAACGGCCGCTGGCCGGTGATCCTGGCCAAGTCGGGCCTGTTCAAGGTCTTCTTCCTGGGGCGGGCGGTGCGCAGCCTGCTCGCCATCCCGGTGGCCAGGGGCAGCAGCGAGGCGGCCGAGTCGCTGCGCATCTCGGCCGAGCGGCTGGCCGACGGGTGCGCGATCCTGTTCTACCCGGAGGGCACGTGCACCCGCGATCCCGACCTGTGGCCCATGGTGGGCAAGACGGGTGCCGCCCGGCTGGCGCTGGAGAGCGGCGCCACGGTCATCCCGGTGGCCCACTGGGGGGCGCAGGAGCTGCTGCCGTACGGGGAGAAGAAGCCCAGGCTGTTCCCGCGCAAGACGTTCCGCGTGTCGGTGGGGCCGCCGGTGGACCTGTCGAGGTACGCCGGCCGCCCGCCGCACGCCGACGTGCTGCGCGAGGCGACGGCCGACATCATGGCGGCGGTCACCGCGCAGCTCGCCGAGCTGCGCGGCGAGAAGGCGCCGGAGACTCCCTACGATCCCGCCGGACGGTGATGGCATGACGAAGGTGGCCGTTTTCGGGACGGGTTCGTGGGGCACCACGTTCGCGATGATCCTCACGGAGGCCGGCAACGAGGTCACGATGTGGGGGCGCAGGGCCGAGGTGACCGAGGCCATCGACCGCGACCACGTCAACCCCGACTACCTGCCCGGCATCCCGCTCCCCGCCGCGCTGCGGGCCACGACCGACCCCGAGCGGGCGCTGGCGGGGGCCGACTTCGTGGTGCTCACCGTGCCGGCCCAGAGCCTGCGGCCCAACCTGGCCGCCTGGCGCGCCCACATCCCGTCCGGCGCGGTGCTGGTGAGCCTGATGAAGGGCATCGAGCTCGGCACGACCAAGCGCATGAGCGAGGTGATCCACGAGGTCGCCGAGTGGCCGCAGGAACGCGTCGCGGTCGTCTCGGGGCCCAACCTGGCCAGGGAGATCGCCCAGCGCCAGCCCGCCGCCACCGTGGTGGCCTGCACCGACGAGCAGGTAGCCGCGCGGCTCCAGGCCATCTGCCACCTGCCGCCGTGGTTCCGCCCCTACACCAACCCCGACGTGATCGGGGTCGAGCTCGGCGGCGCGGTGAAGAACGTCATCGCGCTGGCCGTGGGCGTCTCCGCCGGCATGGGCATGGGCGACAACGTCAGCGCGATGCTCATCACTCGAGGGCTGGCCGAGATCTCCCGCCTGGGCGCGGCGCTCGGGGCCGACGCCCACACGTTCGCGGGGCTCGCGGGCATGGGCGACCTGGTGGCCACCTGCACGTCCCCGCTGTCGCGCAACCGTACGTTCGGGGAGAACCTGGGCCGGGGCATGACGCTGGCCGAGGTCGTCGCCGCGACCAAGCAGACCGCCGAGGGCGTGAAGTCCTGCGAGTCGGTGCTCGAACTGGCCAGGAAGCACGACGTCGAGATGCCGATCACCGAGGTGGTCGTCGGGGTCGTCCACGACGGCATGTCGCCCGCCGAGGCGGGCACGCTGCTGATGTCCCGTTCCCCCAAGCCCGAGCGGTACGGCTTGTGAGAAACACCTGATTACGGCGTGCTCGACTCGCTGTGACAGGGACACCCCCGGTAGATTCGGACACCATGAGCAAGCCACGCGTCGCCGTCGTTTTCGGAGGCCGCAATTCCGAGCACGCCGTTTCCCTGATGGGAGCGGGCAGCGTGCTGGATGCGATCGACAGGACCAAGTACGAAGTGATCCCCATCGGGATCGCCCAGGACGGCAGGTGGGTGCTGGCAGCCTCCGACCAGCGGTTCGCCATCGAGTCGGGCGAGCTGCCGGTCGTCGACACCTCGGGCGCGGCGCTGGCGCTGCCCTCGGGCGACAACTCGCTGGTCGCCTACGACCCCGGCAGCATCCCGGTGGAGCTCGGCACGGTCGACGTGGTGTTCCCCGTGATGCACGGCCCGTTCGCCGAGGACGGCACGATCCAGGGGCTGCTGGAGATGGCCGGCGTCCGTTACGTCGGCTCCGGCGTGCTGGCCAGCGCGGTGGGCATGGACAAGGCCCACATGAAGACCGTGATGGCCGCGGCGGGCCTGCCGACCGGCCGTTACGTCGTCGTACGCGACCGTGACTGGCGGCTCGGGCGTGAGTGCGTGCTCAAGGAGGCCGAGGAGCTGGGTTACCCGGTCTTCGTCAAGCCGGCCAGGGCGGGCTCGTCCCAGGGCATCTCCAAGGCCTCCGACCGGGCCGAGCTGGAGGCGGCCGTGGAGGAGGCCAGGCGGCACGACCCCAAGGTGATCATCGAGGCCGCGATCGTCGGCCGCGAGATCGAGTGCGCGGTGCTGCAGTCGCTGGGCGACGAGCCGGCCACCGCGTCGATGCCCGGCGAGGTGCGGGTCGAGGGTGGCCAGGACTTCTTCGACTTCGAGGCGAAGTACTACCCCGACCAGATGTCGCTCACGGTGCCCGCCGACATCCCGCAGGAGACGGCCGAGGAGCTGCGGGCGATGGCCGTGCGCGCGTTCGAGGCGCTCGACTGCGAGGGGCTGGCGCGGGTCGACTTCTTCTACACGCCCGAGGGCCAGGTGATCTTCAACGAGATCAACACCATGCCCGGGTTCACGTCGCTGTCGGTGGCGCCGCAGCTCTGGGCGGCCTCGGGGCTGTCGTACCCGGCCCTGGTCGACCGGCTGATCCAGCTGGCGCTCTCGCGCTCGCCCGGCCTGAGATGAGCCGGGCCTGCGCGTTCGTCAGGCCTCTGACGCGATCTGGGCGATCGGCTTCGACAGGTCGGCCAGCACCTCGGCGGCGACGTGCTCGCCGCCGACCGTGACCTCCACGTAGGCGAGGTCGGTCACCGCCGTGAACAGCGCGGGCTTGTCGGGATCGGCGAACCAGCCCACGCCGCCGACCTCCTGGAGCCGGTCGGTGGGCGCCATCCTGGCGGGCCTGGGCACGCCGCAGCGCAGCGCGATGACGCCGGTACCCCAGACGGCCACGTACGGAGACTCGGGCGTGGAGGATCCACGCTCCTCGCCGTCGAGTGTCGCGGGCAGCAGGGGGGCCAGCTTGGCGCAGGCCGCGGCCGCCTCGCCCTGCGGGGCGGGCGGCTCGACCCGCACGGTGCCGCCGCAACCGGCGAGTGCCAGGAGAACGATCAGAACGGCGGCGGCACGCATGCGAGGACTACCTTCAGATATGGACGATCGGGCACGTAAGAGTACGCGTGATGCCCTCGACCGCCTGAATCTGGGCGACGACGAGCTTGCCCAGTTCGTCGACGTTGTTGGCCTCCGCGCGCACGATCACGTCATAAGGCCCCGTGACGTCCTCCGCTTGGGTGACCCCCGGAATGCCGGAGATCTCGCGGGCCACGGCGGCGGCTTTGCCGACCTCGGTCTGGATAAGGATGTAGGCCTGCACCATCACGTCCTCCCGGGCGATTCGATCACGCCGAAGGGCCACCGTACCCTGTGTGCGTCAGGAGGTGCGTCATCACAGTCGGAGATCTCGGCGAATTCGGTGTGGTAAATCGTATTACCGGACGTCTGCCCCAAAGCGCGGCGGTAATGCTCGGGCCGGGTGACGACGCCGCTCTCGTCGGCGCGCCCGACGGGCGGGTCGTGGTCTCCACGGACCTGCTGCTGGAGGGCAGGCACTTCCGCCGCGACTGGTCCGGCGGTTACGACGTGGGCCGCAAGGCCGCCGCCCAGAACCTGGCCGACGTGGCCGCCATGGGCGCGACGCCGACGGCCATCGTGGTCGGCCTGGGCGTGCCCGCCGACCTGCCGCTGAGCTGGCTGGACGAGCTGACCGACGGGCTCGGCGACGAGTGCGCGACGGTCGGGGCGAGCGTGGCCGGCGGTGACGTGACCCGCTGCGACCTGGTCGTCATCGGGGTGACCGCGCTGGGCGACCTGGCCGGGCGGGCCCCCGTGCTGCGTTCAGGGGCCAGGCCGGGGCACGTGGTGGCGGTGGCGGGCCGGCTCGGCTACGCCGCCGCGGGCTGGGCGCTGCTGGAGGCGGGCGTGCCGGTGGAGACGCCGCTGCTCGCCGAGGTCGTGGCCGGGCATCGGCGGCCGCTTCCTCCGTACGCGATGGGGCCCATGGCGGCCGAGCTGGGCGCGAGCGCGATGCTGGACGTGAGCGACGGCCTGCTGCAGGATCTCGGGCACGTGGCCGAGGCGGGCGGGGTGCGGATCGAGCTCGATCCGCGGGAGTTCACGGTGGCGGAGCCGGTGCTGGCGGCGGCCAAGGAGCTGGGGGCCGATCCGCTCGAATGGGTGCTCACGGGTGGCGAAGATCACGCCCTCGCTGCGGTCTTTCCCCCTGACGTACGGCTGCCGCCCGAGTTTCGGGTGGTGGGGCGGGTGGTCGAAGGTGAGGGCGTCATGGTGTATGGGCGCGAAATCGGCCGCCGCGGGTGGGATCACTTTCGGTGATGACTTGTCCCGATTTACGTGAAGTTTTCCTGTTTTGGGGTACGACTAGCGGGATTGCTGTGACAACGGCGTATCAAAGGTGTTATGAAGATTGGCGGCCACTGTAACCGGCAGAAAGGGCAGCCATGGGCCGCCACGGCACAGGTGGATCCGACGACGGGGAAGAACGGGGGAACGGCAGCGCATTCTGGGGTCCTGACGAGCAGGGCGACGCGCCAGGCTGGCCGTCCCTGCCGGACCAGCCCGAGGTGACGGGCCAGTGGGCACCCATGCCCCGGCGCACCGACGGGCCGGCTCCGCGCGCTCCGCAGTCGGAGCCGTTCGAGACCACCGGAGCCTTCGCGGTGCCCACCGACTCCGCCAGCGGCTTTCCACCGGCCGACGACCCCGCGGGCGCCTTCCCGCCGCCGTCCTCCAGGGACGACTCAGGGCCGTTCGAGACGACGGGCGCGTTCACCCGTCCGTCCGACTGGAACCCGCCCGTGGATCGTCCAGGCGGCTTCTTCGACGGCGCCGCCGATCAGGCGGGGCCGGGCAGAGGCCCCTTCGACGAGCCCGGCGACGGGCCCTTCGGCCGGCGGGGCGAGGCCGGCGGACCCGGCGGGTTCGACCGGCAGGGGCCGTTCAACGGTCCCGACCAGACCTCGGTGTTCGGCGGCGGCCAGGGCGGGATGCCCGGCCGCGACGCCCAGGACCCCGGGCAGACGGCCTTCTTCGGCGGCCCCCAGCAGGGCGGACCCGGACCTTTCGACCAGCCGGACGTCTTCAGCCCGCCCGGCTCCTCCGGTCAGCCCGGTCAGCAGGGTCCCTCCGGTCAGCCCGGTCCCTTCGACCAGCCGGACGTCTTCGGCCAGCCGGGACCGTTCGACCGGCCCGGCGCTCCCGGTCAGCCCGGTCCCTTCGACCAGCAGGGGCCGTTCGACCAGCAGGGCCCGTTCGACGGGCGTGACGAGCGCGGAGGGCCGTTCGGCGGCCCCGGCGACCGTGACCCCCGTGACCCCCGTGACCCCCGTGACCCCTTCGACTCCTATGACGGGGACGACGCGAACCGCACCGCCAGGTTCGACGGCCCGCCCGGCGCCGGCTTCGCCGCTCCGCCCGAGCCGGGCGACATCAAGGTGGCCGGTGCGCCGACCGCCGTGCACAACGCCCCCGCCTGGGCCGACGCCGAGACCGGCTTCCTGGGCTCCGGCTGGTCGAGCGACTCCGACACGCCGGACGAGGAGCCCAGAGGCCGTCGTGGCCGGCGCAGGTCGGGCCGTGGCGGAGGTGGCGGCGATGACGACATGCTGGCCGCCGCGCCGGGAGGCGCCGGCAAGGGCCGCGTGGCCCTGCTCTCCGTCGCCGCCGTGGCCGTGGTGCTCGGCGGCACCGTGGCGGGCGTGAAGTTCATGAGCTCGGGCGATCCGGCCAAGTGCGAGGGCGTGACCTGCGCCGCCGTACAGACGACAGGACAGCCTGGGCCCGCCGTCTCCGAGCCCGCCGATGAGGAGGACGCCGAGCCGGCGCCTGAGGAGGAGCCGACGGAGGAGGCCGAGGAGACCGAGCCCGCCGACACCCCCAAGCCGACGGCCACCTACAGCGCCAGGGCGCCGCGCAGGACCGCGACCCCCACGCCGACGCCCACCAAGTCCAAGGTGAAGAAGACGGCGGAGCCCACGGAGGAGCCGCTGGACGATGAACCGCCGGTCGAGGAGACCGTGTCGGAGGCGCCCACCGAGGACCCCGCGCCCCTGGAGGACACCGACGCCGGGACCGGCGTCGGCACGCCGGAATCGCCCGGCACGGGCGACCCCGGGACGTTCGAGCAGCCGTCGAACGCCGGCTCCGTCAACGTCAAGCAGACCATCCAGCAGCGCCTGACCACCTACAAGGCCAGGATGACGGTGTCCAACGACTCCGCGCGTACGCTGCAGAACCCCACGGTCTCCGTGCCCGTGGACGGCAGGGTCGTGGACGTGGACGGCGCCGAGTGGTCGCAGGACGGCGACCTGCTGATCCTGGACGTGTCGGGCTCGCTGGCGGCCGGTGACTCGGTCGAGGTGTCGTTCACGGCCACCGGCAGGGGCTCCAAGGCGCAGAACTGCGGCATGGTCGAAGGAGAGTGCGCCGTCAGCTGAATGGTTGGATGGGGGACATGACGGTTTCGATCCCTCCCCGTGTGCTGACCGTCGCCGGCTCCGACTCCGGCGGCGGCGCGGGCATCCAGGCCGACCTGAAGACCATGCTGGCCATGGGCGTCCACGGCATGAGCGTCATCACCGCGGTCACGGCCCAGAACTCCCTGGGCGTCCAGGGCTACTGGGAGCTGCCGCCCGAGGCCGTACGCGCGCAGCTCGACTCCGTGCTGGGTGACATCGGCGCCCAGGCGGTGAAGACCGGCATGCTGGCCTCGCCCGCGCTCGTCGAGACGGTCGCCGGCGTGCTCGCCTCCTGCTCCGCGCCCGTGATCGTCGATCCCGTCGGGGTGTCCAAGCACGGCGACACGCTGCTCGTGCCCGAGGCCGTCGAGACGCTGCGCACCCGGCTGCTGCCCGTCGCCACCGTGGTGACGCCCAACCTGTGGGAGGTGGAGCAGCTCACCTCCGTCAAGGTGGAGGACGAGGACGGGCTTCGGCGGGCCGCGGACGCCGTGCTGGAACTGGGGCCCACCTGGGCGCTGATCAAGGGCGGCCACCTGCCCGGGCCTCCGGTGGACCTGCTCACGGACGGCACCTCCGAGTACCGCTTCACCGCCGACCGCCTCGACAACCGCCACACCCACGGCACCGGCTGCACCCTGGCCTCCGCCATCGCCTCCCGCCTCGCCCTGGGCGACGACGTGCCGGCCGCGGTGGGCCGGGCCAAGGAGTACGTGACGGGCGCGATCGCCCACGGCTTCCCGCTGGGCGAGGGCATCGGCCCAGTGGACCACGCCTGGCAGTGGCGCCCCTGACCCACGCCGTACGGCCGTCTACGGGGCACGGCGGCCCACCGGGCAAGCGTCATCCGTACGGCACGGCTGCGCACGCTGTGGGGCCGCCCACGCGGTCATGCGCCGATGTGCGCCCTCTGCGGTCCTCGCGGTGCCCGTCAGCCCGCGCCTTCGCCCGGTCGCCGGGGAGGAGTGGCGACGCCCAGGGTCGGCGGCGCCGAGGACCGATGGTGTGGTGCCGAGGACTGGTGGCGTGAAGGGTCGGCGGTGCCGAGAATCGGTGGCGCCGAGGGGCAGCGGTGCCAAGAGCTGGGGTGCCGAGGTGAGGGCCGGGGGCGGAGGTGGCGCCGGGGGGTGGGTATGACGAAGGCCCGCTGCTCCCCAGGGGAGGCGGGCCTTCGTGGAAGTGAGAACTAGCGGGTGACCTTGCCCGCCTTGATGCACGAGGTGCACACGTTCAGCTTCTTCGGCGTGCCGCCGATGACCGCGCGGACCGTCTGGATGTTGGGGTTCCAACGACGGCGGGTGCGGCGGTGAGAGTGGGACACGTTGTTGCCGAAGGTCGGCCCCTTGCGGCAGACATCGCAGACGGAAGCCACGGTATCGCTCCTTAAAACAGTCGATATAGCCCTGTCCGCTGATGCTTTCCGGGCGGAGGGCATGCCGGGACAACCGGCCAGCCAGTCGAGAATATCTGATGCGCACTATGAGCGCGAACCAGAGCATCTGGATCGGGTCAGGGCGGCGATATCCTCCTCGCACAACGGTAGCGCATGGGCGGAGGTCGCAGGACGCACATGAAGATCCTCGACCCGCCCGCGGTGCGCCGCTGGGCCCGCCTGGCCGCCGACGCGCTCGGCCACGCCAGGTCGGAGATCGACGCGCTCAACGTGTTCCCGGTGGCCGACGGCGACACCGGCACCAATCTGCACCTGACCCTGCTGTCCGCGGCCGAGGCCGTCGAGTCGCTGCCCGAGGACGTGGACGCGGCCGTCGTGTGGCAGACGCTCTCGTACGGAGCTCTGGTGGGGGCGCGCGGCAACTCGGGCGTGATCGTCAGCCAGGCGTTACGCGGCCTCGCCGAGGTGCTGAAGGACGGCGAGGACCTGCGTGCCGGGCTGCTCAGGGCCGCCGTACTGGCCAGGGAGGCGGTCGCCAGGCCGGTCGAGGGCACGGTGCTGAGCGTGCTGGAGTCGGCGGCGCTGGCCGTGCAGGGGGTGGACGGCGACCTGCCCGAGGTGGCTCGGCAGGCGGCGGGCGAGGCGCGGGCCGCGCTGCGCCGTACCCCTGGTCAGCTCGACGTGCTGGCCCGCAGTGGCGTCGTGGACGCGGGCGGCGCGGGGGCGGCGATCGTCCTGGAGACGCTGGCCGCCGTGATCACCGGCTCCCACGCCGACCGCTACGAGGTGCCCGCCCCCACCCTGCGCGTGTCGCCGATGACCGAGGTCGGGGCGGGCTACGAGGTGATGTACCTGCTGGACGCCGAGGACGGCGCGGTGGCCGGGCTGCGGGCGGAGCTCGACGCCATGGGCGACTCGCTGGTCGTGGTCGGCGGCGAGGGGCTGTGGAACGTGCACGTCCACGTGGTCGAGGCCGGGCCCGCGGTCGAGGCGGGCATCCGCGCGGGCCGGCCGCACCGGATCAGGATCACGTACCTGGCCGAGAGCACGCACACCGGCGGCGCGGGCAGGGGCGTCGTGGCGGTCGCCGCGGGCGACGGGATCGCGGCGCTGTTCGAGGAGTGCGGCGCGGTCGTGGTGCGCCGCACGCCCGGCACCCGTCCCACGCTGCCCGCCCTGCTGGCGGCGATCAGGCAGGCGGGCGCCGAGGTCGCGGTGCTGCCGAACGACGAGGGTGTACGCGCGGTCGCCGCCGCGGCGGCGGAGATCGCTCGCGAGGACGGCGTGGTGGTCAGCGTGCTGCCCACGAAGGCGACCGTGCAGGGCCTGGCGGCGCTGGCCGTGCACGACCCGCTGCGCCGCTTCGACGACGACGTGGTGGCGATGACGGACGCGGCCGGGCACACGAGGTACGGACATGTGACGGTGGCGGACAGGGAGGCGTTCACCAGCGCCGGGGTGTGCCGTCCGGGCGACGTGCTCGGCATGATCGACGGGGACGTGGCGGTGATCGGCGACTCGGTCGCGGACGTGGCCGTGACGGTGGTGGACCGGATGGTCGCGGGCGGGGGCGAACTGGTCACGCTCGTCACGGGGGAGCGGGCGCCGCAGGACCTGGCGGGCCTGGTGGAGGAGCATCTCGGACGTACGCGGCCCGGTGTGGATCTGGTCGTGTACGACGGCGAGCAGGGCGGCTACCCCGTGCTGATCGGCGTGGAGTGAGGGTCTGCCCGCTCCTGCATCGGAGTGGAGTGAGCGTCGCCGGGGTTCCTGTCGGCCGCAGGCGGTAGAACTTATTGCCGTGAGCCGTTTCGACGAGCCTCTGACGAAGGCGCTCGACCCGAAGACCGCCAAGCTGCTGCACAGCGTGCTCGACCTTGAGACGGTCGGCGACCTGCTGCGCCACTACCCCCGGCGCTACGCCGAGCGCGGCGAGCTGACCTCGCTCGACGCGCTGGAGGTGGACGAGCACGTCACCGTGGTGGGCGAGGTGAGCCGGCTGATGCGCAAGCCCATGCGCAACCGCGGCGGCACCTGGCTGGAGGTCGAGGTCGTCGACGGCAACCGCAACAAGATCTACCTGTCGTTCTTCGGCAAGGGCTCCCACGTGGCCGAGTCGCGGCTCAAACCGGGGCGGCGCGGGATGTTCGCCGGCAAGGTGGGGCTGTTCGGGTCGCGGACGAGTCCGCGCTGGCAGCTCGCCCACCCGGAGTTCGAGCTGTTCGAGGAGAGCGAGGCGAGCGCCGAGGAGTTCGCGTCGGCGCCGGTGCCGATCTACCCGGCGGGCAAGGACCTGACGCCGTGGGCGATCAGGCGCGCGATCGGCATCGTGCTCGACACGCTCGGCCCCCTCGACGATCCGCTGCCCGCCGCGCTGCGGGCCCGCCACGGGCTCCAGGACCTCGCGGAGGCGCTGGTGGCCGTGCACCGGCCGAAGACCATGGCCGACGTGGGCCGGGCGCGTAAGCGGCTGAAGTTCGACGAGGCGTTCGTGCTGCAGGCCGTGCTGCTCCAGCGCCGCCAGGCCGCCACCGCGTGGCCCGCGAAGCCGCGTCCAGGGCGTCCCGACGGGCTGCTCGCCGACTTCGACGCGCGGCTGCCGTTCGCGCTGACCGAGGGGCAGGAACGGGTCGGCGCGGAGATCGCCGCCGACCTGGCCCTCGAACATCCGATGCACCGGCTGCTGCAGGGCGAGGTCGGCGCGGGCAAGACGGTGGTCGCGCTGCGGGCGATGCTCCAGGTGGTCGACGCCGGCGGCCAGGCCGCGCTGCTCGCGCCCACCGAGGTGCTGGCCCAGCAGCACCACCGGTCGATCACCGCCATGCTCGGCGACCTCGCGCAGGGCGGCATGTTCGGGGGCACGGCGGTCACGTTGCTGACCGGCTCGATGGGCGCCGCCGCCCGCCGCTCGGCGCTGCTCGACGCGGCCTCGGGCACGGCCGGCATCGTCGTGGGCACCCACGCGCTGCTGCAGGAGCACGTGCAGTTCGCCGACCTGGGGCTGGTCGTGGTGGACGAGCAGCACCGGTTCGGGGTGGAGCAGCGCGACGCGCTGCGCGAGAAGGCGGGCGGCGGCCGGCCGCACGTCCTGGTGATGACCGCGACGCCGATCCCGCGCACGGTCGCCATGACGGTCTTCGGCGACCTGGAGGTCTCGACGCTGTCGCAGCTGCCGTCGGGCCGCGCCCCCATCACCACCCACGTGGTCCCCGCCGCCGAGAAGCCCCACTACCTCGAACGGACCTGGCAGCGGGTCAGGGAGGAGGTGGGCCTCGGCCGGCAGGCCTACATCGTCTGCCCGCGCATCGGCGACCTGGAGGGCGACGAGGGCGACCTGGCCGCGGCGTCGAACGGCGGCGACGACCGCCGGCCGCCGCTCGCGGTCCTCGACGTGGCCGAGCTGCTGACCGAGGGCCCCTTTCACGACCTGCGGGTCGGCACTTTGCACGGCAAGCTGCCGCCGGAGGAGAAGGACGCCGTCATGCGCTCGTTCACGCGGGGCGAGCTCGACGTCCTGGTGGCGACGACGGTGATCGAGGTCGGGGTCGACGTCCCCAACTCCTCCGTCATGATCATCATGGACGCCGACCGGTTCGGCGTCTCCCAGCTCCACCAGCTCAGAGGCCGAGTCGGCCGGGGCGGCCTGCCCGGCCTCTGCCTCCTGGTCTCCGACTTCCCCGAGGGCACTCCCGCCAGGGCCCGGCTGGACGCGGTGGCGGCCACGCTCGACGGGTTCGAGCTGTCACGGGTCGACCTGGAACAGCGGCGCGAGGGCGACGTGCTGGGCGCGGCGCAGTCGGGCAAGCGCTCGTCGCTGAAGCTGCTCCAACTGCTGAGGGACGAGGACGTGATCGCCACCGCCAGAGACGAGGCCGCGGCCCTGCTCGCGGACGACCCACAGCTCGAACGGCACACGGGCTTGAGATCGGAGATCGACCGACTCCTGGCAGACGAACGAGCGGAGTACTTGGAAAAGACCTGACGGACTGGCGCACGACGGGCCAATCGGCCGCACTTTCGCCGATGTGGCGGGTCGTATCGGGACGATGTGCCGGGCCGCTCTCTTGACCGCGCGGCCGATCACGCTCTCGACGACGTCGCCGGTCGCGCTTTTCGACCACCTGACCGGTCAAGTCGGGCTCGCGTTACGGCGGTCGGCCGGTGAAGGGTCAGAGGCCGTTTCCTGGAGGGCCCTCAGCCGGAGTGCGGTGGGTGGAAAGCCACGGCACCGCCGTAAAGGATGACGGTAGTGCCGTTGGGAGTGATGACGTGATGCCCAGCCGCGGGGACGGCCTCCCCCCGAATGCCGTCCCCGGCTGGGCCCACCCTCGGGTCAGGTGCCGAGGGAACCGGCGTGCGGAAGGGCTCACGATCACGCCGGTCGGCCTTCATGTGGGTCACCTTGAAGGCCGCAGAACTCATCATGCGTGCCCGTCCGGCCGATGTGAATCATCCTTGCGTATCCGAGGCAGACACTTGTCCACTCTTGACCTGCGCGAACATGCGGAACAATGGGTCACATGACGCGGATCATCGCAGGCACGGCGGGTGGGCGGCGTCTGGCCGTGCCGCCGGGGCGCGGCACGAGGCCTACCAGTGACAGGGCGCGGGAAGGGATCCTCTTGACGCTCGATTCCCTGCGCGGGCTGCGGGGCGCCCGTGTGCTCGACCTGTACGCCGGTTCGGGCGCGGTCGGGCTGGAGACGCTGTCGCGGGGCGCGGCGGAGGCGGTGCTGGTGGAGTCGGATCCGAAGGCGGTCCGGACGATCAGGGCCAACGTCGGGACGCTGGGGCTCGCGGGCGCCCGGGTGGTGGCGGACAAGGTGGAGCGGCTGCTGGCGAAGCCGGCCGACGGGCCGTACGACATCGTGTTCGCCGATCCGCCGTACGCGGTCTCCGGCGACGACGTCCAGAAGGTGCTGGAGCTGCTGCGCGACAACGATTGGTTGGCAGATGAGGCTTTGGTGGCGTTCGAGAGGGAAACCAGGGGAAAGCCCCTCATGTGGCCTGAAGGGTACGTTGAGGAGAGGGTCCGTCGTTATGGCGAAGCATCCGTTTGGTACGGTCGCGCCGCCGGGAACCCGTAGACCTGGGAGGCGTCTTGCGCCGCGTAGTCTGCCCGGGGTCGTTCGACCCCATCACCAATGGTCATCTCGACATCATCGGCCGCTCGGCGCGGCTGTACGACGAGGTGACCGTGGCAGTCCTCATCAACGTCGAGAAGAGCAGCCTGTTCACGGTTGACGAACGCATCGAGATCCTGCAGACCGTGACCAAGGAGTACCCGAACGTCAAAGTGCGGAAATTCCATGGCCTGCTGGTCGATTTCTGCAGACAGAACGACATCCCCGCCATCGTCAAGGGCATCAGAGTGGTCAGCGACTTCGACTACGAGCTGCAGATGGCGCAGCTCAACTACCGCCTGTCGGGAGTGGAGACGCTGTTCATGCCCACCAACCCCGAATACTCGTTCCTGTCGTCCTCGCGGGTGAAGGAGATCGCCCGATACGGCGGCGACGTCTCCGGTCTCGTGCCGGACCTGGTGCACACCCTGCTCATCGAGCGGCTCAGGGGCTGAGCGCGAGCTGCTATCCTTTCATTTCGGCCTTGTACGACGGCGATCCTTGTCGCCATGCCTAGCGAGAGCAGGATGACTCAGCACCTCGACCCCCGCTCCCCTTGGGTGATCTCCACTCATGACCTGGGAAAGCGGCCGGGCACGATGAGGCAGATGACTCTGACTCTCCCGGCACCGGCGGATCTCGGCGTCGACATGATCGGTGTCCCCAAAGACGCCGATGTCGAGCTGGACCTCCGGCTCGAAGCAGTGATGGAAGGCGTGCTCGTCTCGGGCACGGCGCATTCCCCGCTCGCCGGGGAGTGCGCGCGGTGCCTCGACCCGGTCTCCTCGGAGATCGAGGTCGGCTTGCAGGAGCTGTTCTTCTACTCCGACGAGGACGCCTCGGAGGACGACTCACTGCTCGACGGTGAGCTGTTCGACCTCGAGCCGACGTTCCGCGACGCGGTGGTGCTCGCACTGCCGCTGAGCCCCGTCTGCGGTGACGACTGCCAGGGGCTCTGCCCGGAGTGTGGGATCAAGCTGGCCGAGGCCGGCGACGATCACCGGCACGAGAAGATCGACGCCCGCTGGGCGTCGTTGCAAGGTCTGATTTCCGACAAAGATAACGATCAGGAGAAGTGACGTGGCCGTCCCGAAGCGAAAGATGTCGCGGAGCAACACCCGCGCCCGTCGCTCCCAGTGGAAGACGACTGCTGTCGCCCTGGTGAGCTGCCCGCAGTGCCGTTCGCCCAAGCAGCCGCACATCGCGTGCCCCACCTGCGGCACCTACAACCGTCGTCAGGTCATCGAGCCGTCCGCCTGATCCGCTGACGCGGCCCGATCGCCGGGTCGCCGTTCCGCCCAGCGCGCGACGGTGGCCGGCGCCGGAGGTTCCGCTCCAGCAGTTGACGTGATGCCGACCGGGTGCCAAAGTGCCTCGGTCGGCGTTACCGTCTCTTAGATGTGTGCGGCGGTTCGCCCGCGGCCGTGGTGGACGCCGGGGCTATGCCCGGTACCCCGACGCCCACCACGTTTTCGGGCATCATGCGCAGCCGACGCGCCGTGTGAAGATGTCCGAGGAGGAAACACGTGGGCGCAGGTCCTAAGCCGGTGGCCGTCGAGGTCGCCAGAGAAGAGCTGGAGCGGGTCCTTTCTGTCGGTCTCGGCCACGACATCCTGGAGCGGGCGCTGACGCACCGCTCCTACGCGTACGAGAACGGTGGCCTGCCCACCAACGAGCGCCTGGAGTTCCTGGGCGACTCGGTGCTGGGCCTGGTGGTCACCGACACCCTCTACCGCAACCACCCCGACCTGCCCGAGGGGCAGCTGGCCAAACTCCGCGCCGCGGTGGTCAACATGCGCGCGCTGGCCGACGTGGCCAGAGGGCTCGGCCTGGGCCGGTTCCTGCGGCTCGGCAGGGGCGAGGAGGGCACGGGCGGGCGCGACAAGTCGTCCATCCTGGCCGACACCCTTGAGGCGCTGATCGGCGCGATCTACGTCGACAAGGGGCTCGACGAGGCGTTCCGGGTGGTCCACCTGCTGTTCGACCCGCTGATCGTGCGCTCGGCCTCGCTCGGCGCCGGGCTCGACTGGAAGACCTCGCTGCAGGAGCTGACCGCCTCCGAGGCGCTCGGCGTGCCCGAATACCACGTCGAGGAGAGCGGCCCCGACCACGCCAAGTCGTTCACGGCGATGGTGCGGGTCGGCGGCGAGTCCTATGGCTCGGGCAACGGGCGCAGCAAGAAGGAGGCCGAGCAGCAGGCGGCCGAGGCGGCCTGGACCCGCATCAGGGCCCGCCGCGAGCAGCGCGAGAGCCAGCCCGCCGGCTGACCCCCCGACCGACCGGCCCGCCACGCCGGACGGCGGCGATCGACGGGCCGGAAGGCCGGACGCCGGCCGACGAGATGCGGGCGTCCCGCGGGCCGGGAACGGCTGCCGGATCAGCGCGGAGCGGAGCTCTGGAGGATGGTTCTGGAGCTCCCGGATGTTGTCCTGAAGGTGAGAGCTAGGTTGCCCCAGCGTCCAGAGGGCGAGGTCGGAAGTGCCTGAGCTGCCGGAGGTCGAGGTCGTCAGGCGCGGCCTCGCGCAATGGGTGACCGGGCGTGAGATCGCCGGCGCCGAGGTGCTCCACCCCCGCGCGATCCGCCGCCACGTGCCCGGCGCCGACGAGTTCGCCGCCCGGCTCAAGGGCCGCGTGCTCATGTCCGCCGAGCGCCGCGGCAAATACCTGTGGCTCCCGCTGTCGGGCGCGGACGAGGCGCTCATGGCCCACCTGGGGATGAGCGGCCAGCTGCTCGTGGTGGACGGCGACACGGCGCCGGAGAAGCATCTGCGGGTACGCGTGCGCTTCGAGGACGGCGGCCCCGACCTGCGCTTCGTCGATCAGCGCACGTTCGGCCACGTCATGCTCGCCCCGATGGCCGGCGACGTGCCCGAGCCGATCTCCCACATCGCGCCCGACCCGTTCGAGGCGGTGTTCGACGAGGCCGAGTTCACCCGCAGACTGAGGACGAAGAAGACCGAGATCAAGCGGGCCCTGCTCGACCAGTCCCTGATCAGCGGCGTGGGCAACATCTACGCCGACGAGGCACTCTGGATCGCGAAACTCCACTGGGCCCGCCCGGCGAACACGCTCACCCGCCCCAAGGTGGCCGAGCTGCTCACCGCCGTGCGCACGGTCATGGGCGCGGCGCTGCTGCAGGGCGGCACCTCGTTCGACAGCCTGTACGTCAACGTCAACGGCGAGAGCGGATACTTCGAGCGCTCGCTGGAGGTGTACGGCCGCCGCGACCAGCCCTGCTCCCGCTGCGGCAGCGCCATCAGGCGTGAGGCGTTCATGAACCGCTCGTCCTACTCCTGCCCCAGATGCCAGCGACGATCGCACTGACCAGCGTGAGCCCGGCTCCGGCCCACATGACGGCGGAGATCGGCAGCCCGTCCGCGATCCGGCCGCCGGCGAACGAGCCGAGCGCGATGGAGACGTTGAAGGAGCCGACGAAGAGCGCCGTGCCGAGCTCGCCCCCGCCTTCGCGCATGATCCACAGTTGCAGGGTGACGCCGACGCCGCCGTAGCCGAGGCCCCACGCCACGAGCGCCACCAGGGGCGGCAGGGCGGTCAGCGCCAGCGCCGCCATCGACAGCGTCATGAGGCCGGTCAGCACGATCAGCGTGGCCCTGGGGTTCCTGGCCGCGCGGGCCCCGGCGGCGAAGTTGCCCGCCACGCCGGCGGCGCCGTACAGGAGGAGTGCGGCGCCGATGAAGGCGGCGCCGGCGAGCGAGACGTGTTCGAGGAACGGGCGGACGTAGGTGTAGGCGGCGAAGTGGCCGGAGACGGTCAGCGCGGTCAGCAGCAGCACGACGTTCAGCGGCCCTGAGAGCCACGAGAGGCGCTTCTCCCGCGCCGCCGCGTCCGCGGACCCGGCCGGGGGCCGCAAGGGCGGCAGCGTCACCGCCAGCAGCACGAGAAGGCCGAGCGCCAGCACCCCGGCGGCGGCGAACGCGATGCGCCACCCCGCGAACGACGAGACGAACGTCGCCGCGGGCACCCCGAGCACCGAGGCCACCGACACGCCGGACAGGATGATCGACGTGGCCCGCCCGACGGACCGCTCGGGGACCAGCCGAGTCCCGAGCCCGGCCGCGAAGGCCCAGAACCCGCCGATGCTCACTCCGGTCAGCACCCTGGCGGCCAGCATGACCAGGTGGTTCTGCGCCAGCGCGCCGGCCAGGTCCGCCACCGCCAGCACCGCCATCAGCCCGAGCAGGATCGTCCTGCGGTCGATCTCCCGCGCGGCCAGCGCCAGCACGGGCGCGGCGACCGCGGCGACGAGGCCGGTGAGCGACATCGTCAGCCCGGCCGTGCCCGTGGACACCCCGAGGTCGGAGGCGATCGAGGTGAGCAGGCCGACGGGCAGCATCTCGCTGCTCACGATGGTGAAGGTGCCCATCGCGACGGAGGTCACGGCGGGCCAGCGCGCGCGTACGGCGCCGGAAACGTCAATCGTCGTCATGCCGCCCAGCCTCCGGCCGGGCCGCGGGCGGGAACAATGACGAATGCCGAAGGCTTCCTTTAACCAGGCTCAACGATCCGCCGGAGGTGTGGGGATGGAGTTCAGGGAGCTGGAGTGCTTTCTCGTGCTCAGCGAGGAGCTGCACTTCGCGCGTACGGCCGAGCGCCTTTATCTGTCGCCGGGAAGGGTGAGCCAGCTCATGCGCTCCCTGGAGAGCAGGATCGGCGGAAGGCTGTTCGACCGGACGAGCAGGAGAGTGCGGCTGACCCCGCTCGGCGAGCGTTTCCTGGCCGACCTGCGCCCCGCCTACGACGGCCTGGCCGGCGCCGTGAACCGGGCCAGGACGGCCGCCAGGGAGGTGACGGGCGTGCTCAGGGTCGGGTTCCTGGCCACGCCGACCGACGTCGTGACGGGCAGCGTGCGCGCCTTCGAGCGGCGCAACCCGGGTTGCGCGGTCGAGCTGGTCGAGGTCCCGCTGTCCGACCCCTTCGGCCGGCTGCGGGCCGGGCAGGTGGACGTCACGTTCACGCTGCTGCCCCTGGACGAGCCCGACCTGGCCGGTGGCAGGGAGCTGAACCGGGTCGGCTACACGCTCGGCCTGTCCACCCGGCACCCGCTCGCGGGGCGGGCCGGTATCGCGGCGGAGGAGCTGGCGTCCGTGCCGCTGATCGGGCTGGACGGCCCGGCCCCGCGCTCATGGCACGAGCGGGTGGCACCCTCCGTGACCCCTTCCGGACGTCCGATTCCCCGCGCCGGTAGGGTGACCACCACCCAGGAGGGCCTGACACAGGTGGCGCTCGGCCGGGGCGGCATGCTGTTCTGCGCGCCCACGGCCATGCAGCACCAGCGCGCCGACGTCAGTTTCGTGCCCGTCACGGGGCTGCCCGCGTCGATCTTCGGTCTGGCCTGGGTGAAGAACGCGGAAAGCGCGGCCGTCAGGGCTTTCAGTGACGCGGCGGCGCAGTTGGCTGCGGAACGGGCCCCGGGGCAGGGGACCGGTGACCGGGTCCTGGTGGCGTGAAGGGGGACGAGATGGCTGAAGGCGAGGGAGACGTCCGGCTGACCGCCTGGGTGCGTGGCCGCGTCCAGGGCGTGGGCTTCCGCTGGTGGACGCGGGCGCGGGCGCTGGAGCTCGATCTCGTGGGGTGGGCCCGCAACACCGACGACGGCCGCGTGGAGGTGGTCGCGGAGGGATCACGCGAGGCGTGCGTCAAGCTGCTGGAGCTGCTGAGAAGTTGCGACACGCCGGGAAGAGTGGATGGAGTAGTGGAACGATGGAGCGAACCCCGAGGTAGTTTGGGCGGGTTTGTCGAGCGGTAGCCGCTTTTGTCAAACGCCCCAAATAGGGTATAGTTGTATGTCGGGAGTGCCCATCAGTAGGGCTCAGCGGTTGGTTCGACTTGACCGCCCACACTGCCGGTGCGACTCTTGTTAGGTACCACGCGCACCCCTCCCGCGGAATAGAAGTGCGCGAACCAGTCTGGTCACTCAGCGTGGAGGACCCTTTACCATGGCGAAGGCTCTACTCGGCCACGTCGGCGGTCCTGACCCTCGGATGGTCTCGGAAATGCGCCGCCTGCAGCAGCGTATCCGGGATCTGGAGGCAGAACTCATCCGACTTCAGGCCACCAATGACGCTCTTGCGGCGCAAACCCGCGACGAGGCGATAAGCCGTATGCAGGAGCGCGAGCCGGCACTCACCTGAGAGTGATCGGAGCGCAACCCAGGGACGTCTCACAGAGGCGTCCCTTGTTATTTTCCCCGAATGCCAAAGCCCTGGTCAAACGCGGTACATAAGCAGTTGCCGCCGCCGGGCGGCGCGGACCAGTAGGCTTTTCCGCAGTCCGTTTCAGGGGAAGGGGGTCGCGCTTGTATCTCAAGACCCTCACCCTGCGCGGCTTCAAGTCCTTCGCCTCCGCGACCGCCCTGCGCTTCGAGCCCGGCATCACATGCGTCGTGGGCCCCAACGGCTCGGGCAAGTCCAACGTGGTCGACGCCCTGGCCTGGGTCATGGGCGAACACAGCGCCAAGTCGCTGCGCGGCGGCAAGATGGAAGACGTGATCTTCGCCGGCACCTCGTCCCGGCCGCCGCTCGGCCGCGCCGAGGTCACGCTGACCATCGACAACACCGACGGCGCGCTGCCGATCGACTACACCGAGGTCACGATCAGCCGGCTGATGTTCAGGTCCGGGCAGAGCGAATACGCGATCAACGGTGACACCTGCCGCCTGCTCGACATCCAGGAGCTGCTGTCCGACTCCGGCATCGGCCGCGAGATGCACGTGATCGTGGGGCAGGGCCAGCTCGACGCCGTGCTGCACGCGGGCCCGGAAGACCGGCGCGCGTTCATCGAAGAGGCCGCCGGCGTGCTCAAGCACCGCAAGCGCAAGGAGAAGGCGCTACGGAAGCTCGACGCCATGCAGGCCAACCTGACCCGCGTTCAAGACCTCGCCACCGAGCTGCGCCGCCAGCTCAAGCCGCTGGGCCGCCAGGCGGAGATCGCCCGCAAGGCCGCCGTCATCCAGGCCGACCTGCGTGACGCCCGGCTGCGGTTGCTGGCCGACGACGTGTGCATCCTGCGTGCCACGCTGGAGCGCGAGGCCGCCGACGAGGCCGCGATCACGGCCAGGCGGCAGCAGGTCGAGGCCGAGCTGGCCGAGGGGCAGCAGCGCGAGGCCGCCCTTGAGGCCGCCGAGGCCGAGACCCAGCCCCGGCTGGCCGCCGCGCAGGAGACCTACTTCAGGCTCTCCTCCCTGCGCGAGCGCATCACCGGCCTGGAGCAGCTCGCCTCAGAACGCCACCGCCACGCGCTCGACGCCGCCGCCATCGAGCGCCGCGGCCGCGACCCAGAAGACCTGGAGCGCGAGGCCGCCGAGGTGCGCGAGCGCGAGCTGATCCTGCGGGCCGAGCTGGAGCAGGCCCAGGAGCTGCTGGACGACGCCGTGCAGCGGCGGGCCGAGGCCGAGGCGGAGCTGGGCGAGGAGGAGCGGCGGCTCGCGCTGGCCGCCAGGGCCCCCCCCGACCGCCGCGAGGGCCTGGCCAAGCTGCGCGGCCAGGTCGATTCCGTACGCAGCAGAGGCCGCGCAGCCGAAGAGGAGATCGGACGCCTGCGGCAGGCCGTGGCCGACGCGACCCGGCGCGAGCGGCAGGCCAGAGAAGACCTGGAGGCCCAGCGGATCGACGAGCCGGCCACCGATCCCGCGCTGGCCGAAGAGCTGGCCGCCGCGCAGGCCGCCGTCGAGGAGGCCAAGGCGGTGGCCGACGAGGCCAGGGCGGCGGCGGAGGAGGC
>NZ_BAAAMU010000073.1:0-52226 GCF_039529435.1 Nonomuraea maheshkhaliensis | reverse complement strand
GGCCCCGGTCCAGGGGCCGCCGGCAGTCCCGGAGCCGCCGGGCGGGGGCCCCGCGGCCGCACCGGTCGCGGGGTCGGTGCGCGGCGGTGTCATCAGGCATCGAGGGCCTCTTCCGAGTCCAGGTCGCGGGACAGCAGCTCCGCCAGCGTGTCCAGGGCCTCGTCCGCGCCGGGGCCTTCGGCCTCCAGCGTCACTTCGGTGCCGCGCACGGCCCCCAGGGACAGCACGCCCAGCATGCTCTTGGCCGGTACGGACTTCTCCCCGGCCCGGATCGTGACCGGCACGCCCACCTTGGCCGCCGCCTGCACGAACAGCTTGGCCGGCCGCGCGTGCAGGCCGCTGGCCGAGGCCACGACCACCGTTCGCTGTGCCATCGCCTACCTCCTAGGGTTCGATCGTGACCTTGATGGCCGTACCCCGGCTGACGAGGTCGATCCCGTCCAGCACCTGCGGCAGCGGCAGCCGGTGGGTGATCAGGTCCGAGACCGGCACGGCGCCCTCGGCCACCAGTCGCAGCGCCTGGGCGTTGTGGGCCGGGCTGGAGCCGTTCGCGCCGACGATGGTCAGTTCACGGTAGTGCACCAGATTCGAGTCCAGCGCGATCACCGGATCGTCCTTGGGCAGCCCGCCGAAGAAGCTGATCCGGCCCTGCCTGGCCGCCATCCGCACGGCCTGCTCCTGCGCCGCGCCGGAGGCCGCCGCGGTGATCACCACGTCGGCGCCCCGGCCGCCGGTCAGCTTCAGCACCTGCTCCACGGGGTCGGAGTCGATGACCGCGTCGGGATGCACGAGCTCGGCCGCCATCGCCAGCCGGCCCGCGTTGACGTCCACCAGGAACACCCGCGCCGCCCCGCGCGCCCGCGCCAGGCGTACGTGCAGGCAGCCGATCGGGCCCGCGCCCATCACCACCACGTCGTCGCCGGGACCGACGCGCGCCAGCGACTGGCCGTTGAGCACGCAGGCCAGCGGCTCGGCCACCGACGCCTCGGCGAACCCGACGCCGTCGGGGATGGCGTTGACGCCGTCCACGGCCAGCACCTTCGCCGGGACGATCATGTACTCGGCGAAGCCGCCGTCGTAGTGGTAGCCCATCGACTCCTGGTTCGGGCAGACCGTCTGGCGGCCACGCCGGCACTCGGCGCACGTGCCGCACGGGATCGCCGCGATCACCTGCACCCGCGCGCCGGTGTCGACGACCTCGCCGGCGATCTCGTGGCCCATGACGCGCGGCGGCACGATGTGGTGGTGGCCGAACCTGAAGATCTTGGCGTCGGTGCCGCACGTCGAGCAGTTGCGCACCCGGATCTTCAGCTCGCCCGGCCCGGCGACCGGCTCGGGCGCGTCCTCGATCCTGATGTCGCCCGGCGCGTGGAAACGCGCGACCTTCATGACAGCTCCTTGATGACTTGGGAAACCTCGGTGGCCTCGCGCAGCGTCCTGGCCCGATCGGGGTCGAGCAGGATGTCGGCCAGCGCCGCCAGCAGCGGCACGTGCCCGTCGCCGGCGGCCGCGATGCCCACGCACAGCGTGACGGGCTCGCCGTCCCAGTCGACGCCGCCGGGGAAGCGCACCACGCAGATGGCGTCGCGCTTGACGTCCTCCTTGGACGCGGCCGTCCCGTGGGGGATGGCCACGCCCTCGCCGACGTACGTGGAGATCGTCCGCTCGCGTTCGAGCATCGCCTCCACGTACGACGGCGCGACCGCCCCCACGTCGACCAGCGCCTGCCCGCAGCGGCGGATGGCCGCGTCGCGGTCGGGGGCGCTCTCGTGCAGCAGCACGGCGCGGGGGTCGAGCAGGCCGTCACGCATCGACGGTGCCGCCGTTCTTGATCGTGTTCACCAGCTTGGTCACCGCGGGGTCGCCCAGGAAGATCTGGAACGACACCAGCGGCTTGCCAGGGGCGGCGGCCTTGGCGCGGGCGGCCAGGCCCGTGTGGCAGACCACCACGTCGGCGTCCTCGGGGATGGAGTTGACCGGGGTGTGCTCCACGGTCACGCCCGTCCCCTTGAGCTGCTTCTTGAGCGTGGAGGCGAGCATGACGCTGCTGCCCATGCCCGCGTCGCAGGCCACGATGATCTTGTGGATGTCCTTGCTGTCTATGGCG
The DNA here is from genome assembly GCF_039529435.1 of Nonomuraea maheshkhaliensis. Lineage (NCBI taxonomy): Bacteria > Bacillati > Actinomycetota > Actinomycetes > Streptosporangiales > Streptosporangiaceae > Nonomuraea > Nonomuraea maheshkhaliensis. Next base: position 50,119 of record NZ_BAAAMU010000073.1, on the reverse strand, counting down.
GCCATGGCTCAGCTCTCCTTGGTTGCGGGTTCTTCTGTCGCGGCGGGCTCGGGCTCCTCGGGCTCCGCCTTCTCGCCCCTGCCGAAGCCGAGCAGGAGGGCGGCGACCGCGAACGACACGGCCGTCGCGACGAGGATGCCCAGGCTGGATCCGAGCCAGCCGCCCTTGGGGGTCACCGCGAGGTAGGCGAAGATGCTGCCGGGCGACGGGGTGGCGACCAGGCCGGCACCTGTGATCATGAACGTGAAGACCCCGGCCGCGCCGCCCGCGATGACGGCCACGATGAGGCGGGGCTTCATGAGGACGTACGGGAAGTAGATCTCGTGGATGCCGCCGAAGAAGTGGATGATCATCGCGGCCGGCGTGCTCGGGCGCATCGCGCGCGGCCCGAACAGCAGATAGGCCAGCAGCAGCCCCAGCCCGGGGCCGGGGTTGGACTCCAGCATGAACAGGATCGACTTGCCCTGCTCGGCGGCCTCGGCCACGCCCAGCGGGCTCAACACCCCGTGGTTGATGGCGTTGTTGAGGAAGAGTACCTTGGCCGGCTCGATCAGCACGGAGGCGATCGGCAGCAGATTGTTGACGATCAGCCATTCGACCGCGTTGCCCGCGGCGGTGGTGATCGTCTGGACGACGGGGCCGATGGCGTACATGCCGACCACGGCCATCGCGCCGCCCACGATACCGGCGGAGAAGTTGTCCACCAGCATCTCGAAGCCGGCCTTGGTCCGCTCCTCAGTGAACTTGTCCACATATTTGAGGATCAGGGCGGTGAGCGGGCCGATGATCATGGCGCCCAGGAACATCGGAGAGTCCGTGCCCACCACGACGCCCATGACCGCGACCGCGCCGACGACCGCGCCGCGCTGCCCGTGCACCATCCGGCCGCCGGTATAGGCGATGAGGATCGGCAGCAGCATCTTGATGATCGGATCGACCATCTTGGCCAGCGTCTCGTTGGGCAGCCAGCCCGTCGGGATGAACAGCGCGGTGATCAGGCCCCAGGCGATGAACGCGCCGATGTTCGGCATGATCATGCCGGCCAGATGGCCGCCGATGCGCTGGATGGTGGCCTTGACCCCGGTTCCGGTGACCGGGGGTGTGTAGGTGTCGGCCATGGACGTGCTCCTTCAGGGGGGTGAGCAGCCGCTTCTTACGGGTGGGGGGATGAGAGCGGACGGTCGGGATCGGGCGCGCGGACGGTGACGGCGCCGGGGTCGATGTGGTCGGGGCCCGGCATGCGGCTGCCGGGCAGGCATACGGCGGCGGCGCCCCACGCCAGAGCCAGCGCCAGCGCGTCGGGGCCGGAGCCGCCGCCGGCCAGGAATCCGGCCAGCATGGCGTCACCCGCCCCGACGGAGCTGCGCGGCTCCGTCACCGGCGCCTCGCCGTACCAGATGCCGTCCTCCTCGACGAGGACCGCGCCGTCCGCGCCCAGGCTGGCCAGCACCGTGCGCGCGCCGGCGGCCCGCAGCTTGGCCGCGGCCTCGGCCACGTCGCCCAGCCGGCGGATGGGCATGCCGGTGGCTCCGGACAGCTCCTCCAGGTTGGGCTTGACCAGGGCGGGCGCGGCGGTGAGCGCGCTGGCCAGCGCCGGGCCGCTGGAGTCGACGGCCATGAGGATGCCGGCCCCGGCGAACCTGCGGCACAGCCGGGCGTAGACGTCGGAGGGAACCTCGGGCGGCAGGCTGCCGGAGGCCACCACCCAGTCCGCCTCGTGGGCGGCGCTCAGGACGGTGTCGGCGATCGTGTCGAGCTCCTCCTGCGACAGGGCGGTGCCCGGCTCGTTGATCTTGGTGGTGGTGCCGTCGGGCTCGGCCAGCGTGACGTTCGACCGGGTCGGGCCGGCCACCGGGACGGTGACCATGTCGAGCCCTTCGGCGGCCAGCAGGCGGATGAGCTGCCGGCCCTCGTCGCCGCCGTAGGGGACCACCGCCCGGCTCGCCACCGCGTTGGCCAGCAGGGCGCGCGAGACGTTGACACCCTTGCCCCCGGGGTCGAGGCGGGCGGTGGCGGCGCGGATGACCGCGCCCCGGTCGAGGGAGGCGATCTCGATGGTCCGGTCGAGGCTCGGGTTGAGGGTCAGGGTGAGGATCACGCCCTGATCACCTCCGGGCCGGCGGCCGCCACGTCGGCGGCCAGCGCCACGTCGAGGCCGGTGTCGGTGATCAGCACGTCGATCTCGCTCAGCTCCGCGAAGGTGGCCAGGTAGGTGTTGCCGAACTTGGTGTGGTCGGCCAGCAGCACGCTGCGCTGCGCGGCGTTGACCATGGCCCGCTTGATCGCCGCCTCCGCCGGGTCGGGCGTGGTCAGGCCACGGGCGAGCGAGCAGCCGTTGGTCGCCATGAACGCCACGTCCACGTTGAGCCGGTCGAGCGGGCGCAGCGCCCAGTCGTCCACCGTGGCCAGTGTCTTGCCGCGCAACCGGCCGCCCAGCACGATCACGTTGAGGTTGGCGCGCGCGGCCAGGGCGGTGGCCAGCGGCGGTGAGTTGACCACCACGGTCAGCTCCCGGTCGAGGGGCAGCACCTGCACCAGGCGGCCCGTGGTGGTGCCGGCGTCGATGATCACCGAGCCGTCCTCGGGCAGCTCGGCCAGCGCCGCCTTGGCGATGCGTTCCTTCTCGGCCGTCATGACCTCGTCACGGGCGGCCAGCGCGGGCTCGAACCCCAGCCGCTCCACGGGGATGGCGCCCCCGTGGACGCGCCGCAGCACGCCCGCCCGCTCCAGCGACGTCAGGTCGCGGCGGATCGTCTCTGTGGTCACGTCGAGCTCGGCGGCCAGCGTCACCACGTCGACACGGCCCGCTAGCCGCGCTCTCCGCAGGATCTCCTGCTGCCGCTCCTCGGCGTACATGATGTTGATTCACCGCCGTTTCGGGTTGGTTTCCTCTGTGTTTATACCCGCTTTCGTTTGCTGGTCAAGAGTGTCGTGTCACGATCTGGTATTCATGGGCGGGTGCGAACCAAGCCTCTTGCCGCCGTGCCCCTCGCGGCCGTCACCGCCGCCACGCTCGCGGCCCCCGCTCCAGCGGCCCACGCCGCCGCCCAGGCCCGGCCGCCTCAGGCGCCCGCGGGGACGACAGCGGCGTGGGTGGTGTTCGACCGGCAGGCCGGCAAGATCGTCGCCACGCGGAGCGCGCACCGGAAATACCGCTCGGCCTCGGTCGTGAAGATCCTCATCGCGATCGACTACCTGGAGCGGCGCAAGAGCGTGCCCGCCGCCGACGCCAGGCTGCTGCGGATCATGCTGCGCTCCAGCGACGACGACGCCGCGTCCACGTTCTGGGACCGGCTGGGCAAGGGGCAGATCATCGTCAGGCAGGCGCGCCGGCTCGGGCTGTCCGACACCACGCCGCCGCCGGCGTCCAAGCCGGGCTTCTGGGGTTACACCTCGCTGAGCGCGTACGACATCGTGCGCACCTACCGCTACCTGCTCGACCGGGCCGACGCCCGGGTCAGGGACACGATCCTCGGCCACCTGCGGCACTCGACCCCGTGCGGCACCGACGGCTTCGACCAGACCTTCGGCATCCCCGACGCGCTGCCCCGGCCATGGGCGGTCAAGCAGGGCTGGTCGGGGTTCGGCACGACGCCGCCGGTCAGGTGCGGCGGCGGCGGTGCCAGGGCCGTGGGGGCGCCCATCTCGTGGATCGCCCAGCGCGCCACCGGCTCGGGCGTGCCCGACTACGGGCGGCCGGTGCTGCACTCGACCGGGCTGGCCGGGAAGGGCGAGCGCTACGTCATGGCGGTGCTGACCGCCCATCCGGCGGGCGGCACGTGGAGCTCCTCGGTCAAGCGCATCACCACGCTCACCCGCGACCTCTATCGCGACGTCACCCGCTGACCCACGGCCTCCGCCTGCGCCGTCGCGCGCCGGCCCGGTGGCCTCGTGGGCCGGCCGGTGCTACGGCCGCAGGCGGGCGGCGAGTTCCTGTTCGCGGCGGACCTTCTGCGGGACGCACATGCGCCACGCCTCCAGCACCAGCTCGCGCATCTCCGCGACGTCGAGGGCCGCGGTGCGCGCCTCCACCCAGTGGAAGCGCAGGTCGGACTCCCTGGGCATGAGGAACTTGTCCGGCTCGGCCGCCACCAGCGCGGCGCGCTCCTCCTTGGGGAAGCCGAACCCCATCTGGGTCTCGTCACGCGAGAACGCCACGTAGACGATCTGGCCCACGCGGAACTTCACGCGGTCCCTGATCAGGTGCTCCGACGAGCGGGGGAGCGTGCGCGCGAACCGGCGCACGTCGTCGACTGTGATCATGCCGCCACGTTATAGCCCAGGACCGACACTTTCCGGGGCCGCCCTCAGCGGGTGGCCTCGGCGGCGGAGATGTCGGCCAGGGCGGAGCTGGGGTCGCGCTCGACCGCCAGGTCGCCCAGGCTCACCACGCCGACCGCGCGCCCGTCCTCGACCACCGGCAGCCGGCGCACGGCGTGCGTGCGCATGATCCGGACGGCCTGCTCGATGCTGGTCTCTGGCCCGATGGCCTCCACGGAGGCGGTGCACGCCTCGCGTACCGGCGTGTCCGGGCCCCGTTCGTCGGCGACCACGCGCACGGTGATGTCACGGTCGGTGACGATGCCCTTCATGCGGCCCTTGTCGTTGACGATGAGCGCCCCGGTGTCGTGGTCGCGCATGAGCGAGGCCGCGACGGACACCGGCTGGTCCGCCTCGACCGTCGCCGGGTGCGAGGTCATCACATCTGCCACGGTCTTCGCCATGGAATCCTCCGCGTAGACGGGTAGAGGACGGCCCTCTACCCGGGCGACCGGGCGAGTCACGACACTTTGTCGCTTCTCTGCGAATTCCAGGTGATGTGCTGGGAGCTTCCCGAACGGGGCGGCTTCCGCCCGGCGACGGTCTCGCGACGAGCGGCCCGGCCCCGGTTACAGGGACTTGGCCGCCACGCGGATCTCGTCGAGCAGCACCTCCAGGTCCGCCCGCGTCGTCCCCGGATGCAGGAAGCAGGCGCGCAGCGCGTCCCGCCCGCCGAGCCGGGTGCCGGTGAGGAAGGCGTTGCCGCGTGCCTGGACCGCGCCGGGGACGGCCCGGTTGAGCGCGTCCAGCCCGCTCTCGCGAGGGGTGTGGCGGAAGGCCGTGATCGAGGTGGTGACGGGTGCGAGCAGCTCGAAGTCGGGCGCCCGCTCGACCATGGCGCCCAGCTCGCGGGCCAGCATGGCAGTGTGCTCCACCAGGTCCTTGACCCCGGCCCGGCCCAGGTGGGACAGGGTGGCCCAGGTCTTCAGCGCGCGGAAGGGGCGGGTCTGCTCGGGGCCGTACTCGGCGAACCAGCCGAGCTCGCCGGCGTTCTCGTCCACCAGGTACGACGGCACCAGGCTGAACGCGGCCCGCGCCGCGCCCGGATCGCGCAGCAGCGCGCAGCCGCAGCCCACCGGCACCCCGAGCCACTTGTGCGGGTCGAGGGCCAGGGAGTCGGCCCGCTCCATCCCCGCGTAGTGCGGCGCGGCACCGCCGGCCAGGACGCCGAGCGCGCCGTAGGCGCCGTCCACGTGGAACCACAGGCCGTGCGCGGCGGCCACGTCCGCGATCTCGTCGAGGGGGTCCACCGCGCCGGAGTTGACGGTCCCGGCGCTGCCCGCCACGCAGAACGGCCGCAGCCCCGCCGCCAGGTCCTCGCCGATCATGGTGCGCAGCGCGCCCACGTCCATCCGGTACGCCGCGTCCACCGGCACCGTGCGCACGTGCCTGGCCCCGAGGCCGAGCAGCTGGGCGGCCTTGTGCAGGCAACTGTGCCCCTCCTCGGTGACGTACATGACCAGGGGCGCCCGCCCGGACAGCCCCTCCTCGCGCACGTCCCAGCCGTCGGCCCGCGCCGCCCGCTGCCGGGCGCTGGCCAGGCAGATCACCGTGGCCATGGAGATCCCGCTGGTCAGCAGCCCGCCGCCGGGCAGGTGCGGGAAGCCGACGAGCCCGGCCAGCCAGCGCACCACCGTGCGCTCCAGGTGCGGCCCGGCGTGGTCGCCTCCGGCGCAGCTCGGGTTCAGCGCCGAGGCCAGCGGCTCGACGAGGACGCCGGCCGGGTTCGGCGGCGAGTTCACCCAGCCGAAGAAGCGTGGATGCCCGTTGCCCATCGGGTACGGCAGCACGTGGGCCCGCGTGTCCTCCAGCAGGTCGTCCAGCGCCCGCCCGGTCTCCGGCAGCTCCTGGCCGGTGAGCCAGGCCAGCTCGCCGTCCGGCACCGGCCGCCAGACCGGCCGCTCGGCGACGCCGCCGAGGTGCTCGGCCCAGATCCCGGCCGCCTTGGCTCCCGCCAGGCGCAGCTCGTCCACGGCCCGCGCATCCGCCGGGCGCGGCTTGTCGATGGCCTTGGCCCCCGCCAGGCGCAGCTCATCCATGAGGTGTGTCCTTCCGTGCCGTGTGGTGCCCGGCCGCTCCCGCCTGCGCCCGCGGGCCCAGCTCCATGGCCAGGTAGAAGACGCAGTCGGCAGGGCCGTCGTTGGCGAAGGCGTGGCGGCGGTCGCCCGGGTAGCAGGCCGAGTCGCCGGGTCCCAGCTCGAACGGCCGCCCGTCGATCGTCAGCCGCAGCGTGCCGCGTTCGACGGCCAGGTACTCGCGCGAGCCGGGTGCGTGCGGCACGAACTCGCCCGCGTCCACCCCCGGCCCGATCCTCGTCCGCATGAACTCGAACTCGACCTCGCCCAGCACGGGCGACAGCACCCGCCGCTCCCAGCCCGACGGGTCGCGCAGCACCCGCTGCTCGTCGTGGCGCAGCACCCGGATCGCCTCGCGGGCGGGCTCGTCGAGCAGCCGGGAGATCGACGTGCCCAGCGCCGTGGCCAGCCGGTCGAGCACCAGCACGCTGGGCGTCTTCGCGCCCCGCTCGACCTCGGAGACCATGCTCCTGCTGATGCCGCTCAGCTCGGCCAGCCGCTCGATGGACAGCCCGCGCGCCCGCCGCTCGCCCCGGATCCGCTGCCCCAGCTCGGCCATGGACAGCCCGCTGGCCAGGGCCCCTTCGCCTGTCATTCCTCCACTATAGCGGCGCTTTGTCCGCTTTAGTGGATTCCTCGTACGCCGCCAGCACCTGCTTGCGCCGCTTGGCCGGGAGCCGGTCGATGTAGAGATGGCCGTCGAGGTGATCGGTCTCGTGCTGCAGGCAGCGCGCCAGCAGCCCGGTGCCCTCGACCACGACGGGCTCGCCGCCGGCGTCGAAGCCGCGCACGGTGGCGCGGTCGGCGCGGGGTAGGGGCGCGTACTGGCCGGGGACCGACAGGCAGCCCTCGTCGCCGGTGTCGAGCCGGCGCTCGCCGAGGCCGGGCAGCTCCAGCACCGGGTTGACGACGACGCCCTTGTGCGGCTGCCCGTCGGCGTCCTGGCAGTCGTAGACGAAGACGCGCAGCGGCACGCCGATCTGGTTGGCGGCCAGGCCCACGCCCTCCGCCGCGTACATGCTCGCGAACATGTCCTCCACCAGCGCCGCCAGCTCGCCGTCGAAGCCGGTCACCGGCTCGCACGGGTGGTGCAGCACCGGATCGCCCACGCGCACGATCGGCCGAACCTCTCCCACGATCCCCGCCTCTCCTGATATGTCGCCATGTGTCAGCCCAAGTGTACGAGCGCCCGCGCGTATCTCGAATAATAAGACAAAGTTTCTTGCATGATGAGATGTGGTTAGGGTGGCGGTAATCGCACGACGGAGGGAGTTCGCCGATGAACGCCGTCTACACCCATGGCCACCACGAGTCCGTGCTGCGCTCGCACCGCTGGCGCACCGCCGCCAACTCGGCCGCGTACCTGCTGCCCCACCTCAAGCCGCACATGAAGCTGCTCGACATCGGCAGCGGCCCCGGCACGATCACCGCCGAGCTGGCGGGCCTGGCCGGGCACGTGACGGCGTCCGAGGTGAATGAGGAGACGCTCGGCCTGGCCAGGGCCGAGGTGGCCGCCAGAGGGCTGACGAACGTGGACTTCGCCGTCGCCGACGTGCACGCGCTCGGCTTCCCCGACGACACCTTCTGCGTCGTGCACGCGCACCAGGTGCTCCAGCACGTCGGCGATCCGGTGCCGGCGCTGCGGGAGATGGGGCGGGTGACCAAGCCGGGCGGCTACGTGGCGGCACGCGACAGCGACTACACGGCGTTCACCTGGTGGCCGCGGGTGCCGGCGCTGGACGAGTGGATGGCGCTCTACCAGCGCATCGCCCGCGGCAACGGCGGAGAGCCGGACGCCGGGCGGCGGCTGCTGTCGTGGGCCAAGCAGGCGGGCTTCGAGGACGTCACCGCCACCTCCTCCACCTGGTGCTTCGCCACCCCGCAGGACCGGGCGTGGTGGGGCGGGATGTGGGCGGAGCGGATCCTGCGCTCGGCGATGGCCGAACAGGCCCTGGCCACCGGCGCCGCCACCGAGGCCGACCTGCGGCGCATGTCGGAGGGGTGGCTGGAGTGGGTCCGGGCGGAGGACGGATGGCTGTCCGTCCTGCACGGCGAGATCATCTGCCGGCTCCCCGCCCGCGGCTGACGCGACCCGCGGGCGCCAGAGGCAGGGCGACCGGATCGGCTGGGGCGCGGCGCCCGGGCGGCGCGGCCGGTCGGGCCGGGCCGGTGGTATCGGTGAAGGTGGCGGCGGAGCGCGGTCAGAGGCCGAGGGTGCGGGCGCGCTGCCACTGCGGGTCGCGGTAGAGCACCATGTCGGTGCCGACCATCTCGTCGGGCGCCGACAACATGGTGATCTCGCCCGCCGCCTGCAACTGCAGCAGCAGGTCACGCACCCGAGGCCCCACCGGAAGCCGCCCGGTGGGCAGCCCCAGCCCGCTCCTGACCGTGTCGGCGATCTCCGACAGGCGGAACGGGCCGTCGAACCCGGCGACCACGCCGCGCACGACGGTCATCGTGATCAGATGCTCGGCCTCGGCGTACGCGAGCTGCCAGTGCACCTGCTCCTTGCGCCGGCCGCTGCCGGCGCACGACGTGCACGGGCGCGTCAGGCCGGCCGCCGGCTCCTCCCTGGTCGTGCCGAGGCAGGCCGAGCAGAGGCCGTTGTCGGCGGCGTGCAGCTCGGCGACCATGCGGCCGCCCAGGAGCACACCGCAGTCGCAGGCGAACGCGTCACCCAGGATGCCGGTCTGAGGAGAGATCGCATGCTCGTTCACCGATCCGACTCTACCGGCGCCCCGCCGCCCCACGCGCACCTCCACTCACATGTGCCACACCTCAGCCGCGTACGTCGGCCAGGCCGCGCAGGCGGCGCAGGGCCTTGCGGGCGGCGGCCGAGACGCGCTCGTCCGGGTGGTGCTCGATGAAGACGCGCAGCACCTGCCCGGTCCACGGATGGTCCCCGAACGCGAGGATCGCGATCGTCCCCGCCTGTTCCCCGGCGTCCATCCCCAAAGCGATCGACTCGATCACCTCGCCGGTCTCGCCCCCGAACTCCAGCAGCGCCGCCGCCATGTCCACCAGCACCCAGGCGATCTCCTCCGGCGTCGGCTGCCGCTCGTCCCGCCCGGTCCTGGCGGCGATCACCGCGCCCAGCTTCGGCTCCTCCAGCCGTCTGGCCAGGGCCCGCCGTCCCTCGTCGCCGAGGTTGGCCGACAGCACCTCGACGCCGACCGCCCGGCTGAGCGGGCTCACCGCGCCCAGCACCGAGCCGATCTCGGCCGCGGCCTGCGCGGGGTCGCGCTCCTTCAGCCAGCCGGTCAGCTCCTCGGCGCGCTCGGACTCCGGATAGGCCCGCAGCCCGTGCAGCAGCGCCGTCGCGTCGGCGTCCGCCAGCGAGCCCATGACCGGGATGTCCTGCCCGGTGGTCTCCGCGATGATCTGCCGCGCCACCCACAACCCGAGCCAGCTCAGCGTGTACGGCTCCTCCTGCCGGACCAGCCCGAGGCCCGTCAGCGTCCCGGGGGCCTCGCCCTTGAGCGGCTCCCTGGACAGGAACATCCTGATCAGCTCAAGCAGCAGCCCTTCGTCCTCGGCCAGCCGCTCGCGGCAGTGCCCGGACCACACGGCCAGCACCTCCGCGTCGTCGCCTTCCGGCTTCAGCTCGTCGGCCAGCGGCGCGGCGCGTACGGCGGCCGCGAGCGTGGCCTCGCCGGGCAGCCGGATCGGGGGCTGCAGAGGCAGCGTGTCGTCGTCGTAGGAGGTCACTAGGCCATCCTGTCGCGATATTTCGGTAGAGTGCCAGCCGACGCCGAAAAGTCGGAAGAAAGGAGGCGCTGAGTGTTTCGCACCTATCTGGGCGCCCGCAGCGTCCGTTTCCGATTCTCGGAGGAATCGTGCATTTCCGTACTGCCGTCAAGGACGATCTAGACCGCCTGCTCGGTTGCGTCGTCGACGAGTCCATCAGCTGGTCCCATCCCGACCGGCTGCTGTCGTTCCTGGAGAGCGGCGCCTACCGTTTCGACCGCATCTGGCTGGCCGAGGACGAGCCCGGCGGTGAGATCCTGGCCCGCGCCGTGTGGTGGGGCTTCCCCGGGGAGGACCGGCCGCTCGCGCTCGACTGCCTGTACGCCGCCCCCTCGGTCCCCGACCGCGTCGGCCTGATCGCCGAGCTGCTGCGCCGGGCCCACGCCGCGTTCGGCACGGCGCCCGCGTACCACGTCTTCGTCACCAACGGCTGGCGCGAGGCGCCCAGGACGAGCGCCGCCCTGGCCTGGCGATGGGAGGCCGCCGGCCGCGTCGGACTGACCGACGAGCTGGAACGCCTGCGGTACGAGTGGACGGACGGGCCCGTCCCCGAGCCGTCGACGCGGCTCGTCTTCCGCGGCGATGACGACGACGAGGTGTTCGCGGCGGCCTTCGCCAGGGTGGCGCAGGGCACCCTGGACGCGCACACCCGCCAGGCGCTGGCCGTCATGGACCCGATGGAGCAGGCGCGCGAGGACGTGCGCGACAACCGGTCCATGGAGGGGGATCGGGACTGGTGGCGGCTGGCCTACGACCTGGACGGAGAGCTCGTCGGGGTCGCCCTGCCGTCGGCCAACGCCGCCGGGCCCGTGGTGGGCTACCTCGGGGTGGTGCCGGAACGGCGCGGCCAGGGGTACGTGGACGATCTCCTCGCCGAGATCACCCGCAGCCACGCCCTGCGCGGGGTCCAGCGCATCGTGGCCGACACGGACGCCGGCAACGTGCCGATGGCCAAGGCCTTCGAACGCGCCGGCTACCGCAACTTCGCGGTGCGCCTGGTCCTGTCGGCCGACCCCGCGAACACCTGAGATGAGCGTTCCGGTCCGCGAGGCTCACCTCGCGGGCCGGCCGCACGGTGGCAGGTTCTCCGCACGCACCCCGACCAGGAACTCCTCCACCCGCTCGCGGTCCGGCCGTTCGGGCAGGACGCTCGGCGCCGCGGCCAGTTCCGCCGTGAGCGCGGCCCGCCAGCCGTCCACCTCCGGCCAGGGCACCCGCCCGTTCCTGATCGCCAGCAGCCGCTCCCGGTGGGCGTCCACGCGGACCAGGGGCTCCCCGTGCCGCACCAGGTGCAGGCCGCTGAGCAGCAGCCGCACCATGTGCATGGCCTGCTTCCAGTTCGGCCGCCCGGGGTCGAGGCGGCGGAACTGCGCGTCGGCGTACCCGGCGAACGAGCGGTGCGCGCGCTGCGACAGGAACGCCTGCCGAAGGTCGCGCAGCCGCCGCCCGGCGGGCGTGATCACCTCGACGAGCGGCGACCACAGGCATTCGAGCGCCGTCGGGTTGGCGTCGAGGGCAAGGCCGCAGAAGCGCTCGACCTCCCAGGAGAACTGCTCGGGCAGCGGCCCGTCCCGGTGGGTGGGCGGTTTGTCCAGCCGCCAGAACGCCGAGGTCGGCGTCACGAACACGCCGCGCCGGTCGGTGTCGGAGGCGTCGGTCTCCAGCCCGTACGCCCTCGACCCCATCACCACGGTAAGGATCACGTCATCGCTCATCCGTCCTATCTTGCGCCATGGGCTGACGACTGTTCTGATCGACAAGTGAGCGCTTATGACGAGGCATACCGGCGGAGCATCGAGCGGCCCGAGGAGTTCTGGGGGGAGGCCGCGCTCGGGATCCAGTGGGATCTCGCGCCCGCCACCGTCCACGCCGACGGCCGCTGGTTCCCCGACGGCCGGCTCAACACCTGCCACAACGCCGTCGACCGGCACGTCGCGGCGGGCCGCGGCACGCAGGCGGCGCTGATCTACGACAGCCCCGTCACCGGCACCACGCGCACCTACACCTACACGGAGCTGCTGGACGAGGTGAGCAAGGCCGCGGGCATGCTGCGCGACCTCGGCGTGGAGACCGGCGACACCGTGGTGATCTACATGCCCATGGTGCCGGAGGCGGTGGTCGCGATGCTGGCCTGCGCCCGGCTCGGGGCGGTGCACTCGGTGGTGTTCGGCGGGTTCGCGGCCCGTGAGCTGGCCGTGCGGATCGACCACGCCAGGCCCAAGGTGGTGCTGTCGGCCTCCTGCGGGATCGAGCCCACACGCGTGGTGGCGTACAAACCGCTGCTGGACGCCGCGCTGGAGCAGGCCGAGCACCGGCCGGGACACTGCGTGATCCTGCAGCGGCCCGAGAGCCCGGCGGAGCTGACGCCGGGCCGCGACCTGGACTGGGCGCAGGCCGTGGGCGCGGCCGAGCCGGCCGGGTGCGTGAGCGTGGCCGCGACCGACCCGCTGTACATCCTCTACACCTCGGGCACCACCGGCACGCCGAAGGGCGTCGTGCGCGACAACGGCGGCCACGCGGTGGCGCTGCACTGGAGCATGTCCCACGTGTACGGCGCCGCCCCCGGTGAGGTCTTCTGGGCCGCCTCCGACGTCGGCTGGGTGGTCGGCCACTCCTACATCGTCTACGGGCCGCTGCTGGCGGGCTGCACGACCGTCCTGTACGAGGGCAAGCCGGTCGGCACCCCCGACCCGGGCGCGTTCTGGCGGGTGGTGTCCACGTACGGCGTGCGCACGCTCTTCACCGCCCCGACCGCCTTCCGCGCCATCAAAAAAGAGGACCCATCCGGCAATTTCGCGAAAAAGTGGGACCTGTCGGGGCTGCGGTACCTCTTCCTGGCCGGCGAGCGGCTCGACCCCGACACCTACCACTGGGCCTCCGACCTGCTCGGCGTCCCCGTCATCGACCACTGGTGGCAGACCGAGACCGGCTGGCCCATCGCCGCGAACTGCGTCGGCATCGAACGGCTGCCGATCAAACCGGGCTCCCCGACCAAGGCCGTACCCGGCTGGGACGTGCACATCCTCGACAACGACGGCCGCGACTGCCCGCCCGGCGCGGAGGGCGCCGTCACCGTCAAACTGCCGCTGCCGCCCGGCGCGCTGCCCACCCTCTACCGCGACGACGACCGCTTCGCCCGCTCCTACCTCGGCCGCTACCCGGGCCACTACCTGACCGGCGACGGCGGCCACCTGGACGACGACGGCTACCTGTACGTCATGGGCCGCATCGACGACGTGATCAACGTGGCAGGACATCGGCTCTCCACCGGCTCGATGGAGGAGGTCATCGCCGCCCACCCCGACGTGGCAGAATGCGCCGTGATCGGCGTGGCCGACGAGGTGAAGGGCCAGCTCCCGATGGGGTTCGTGGTGCTGAAGGCCGGGGCGGAGCGCGGCCAGGAGGAGATGGAACGAGAGCTGGCCGCCCTCGTACGCGAGCGCATCGGCCCCGTCGCCGCCTTCCGCCGCGCCGTCGTGGTGAGCAGGCTGCCGAAGACGCGCTCGGGCAAGATCCTGCGCGCCACGATGCGGGACATCGCCGACGGCAACCCGTACGCCACGCCCTCCACCATCGAGGATCCCGCGGCGCTCCCCGAGATAGCCCGGATACTGAAGGAAACATGACAGGCAGGTAACGTTCGGATCGTCCTGGTTCAAGATCCTGCGCTGATCGGGGCGTTCGGCGCATGATGGGACATCCCCCTCCCCGGGAGAAGGCATGATCGAGACCCCGAGCTACGCCGACGCCCTGCGGATCCTCGGGTGCAAGGACGGCAGGCTCGTCAAGGTGATCGGGCTGGCCTCGGCCGCCGAGCGCACCGGCTGGGCCCTGGCCGGCGGCCCGCGGCTGACGATGAGCCTGCGCGACCTGCGCGACGGCATCATCGCCTACGGCAAGGACGTGGTACGCCGCATGCCGGAGCTCAAGACCGGCGTCGACCGTTTCACCCGCACCCAGCGGCTGGCCGCGGCGCACGCCGCGGTCGTCGTGGCGGCCTGGTTCGAGGCGCTCGGCGAGGCGCAGCTGCCCTTCACGCTCGACCAGCTCGACCGCGGCGAGCGGATCTCGCACGGCGTGCCGACGGCCGAGCGCTTCGCCGGGCTGGTCGCGGCGCTGCTGCTGACGCGGCTGCCCACGCCCGAGCCGCACGTGCCCTACGCCGAGACCCGGCAGGCCGTGGAACGTGCCTACCTGCGCATGTCGGATGCTTTAGCCGGTTACGTACGTGGGCTCGCCGTCTGGGATGAGTTGTCCACCGACGACCGGCTCCTGCTGCCCCGCCTGCTCGACGAGGGGCCGCCCGCGCACGCGCTGCGGATCTACGACGAGGACTACCGGTCGCTGGCGCTCGACAGCCACGAGTTCGGGGTGCGCAGCCTGGTCACCGAGACGCCGCCGCCGGCCACGGCGCTGTCGAGGGTGGCCTGGCTGCTGGCCGAGCTGGCGCCGCCCCGGGTGGGCGACCGTCCCGTGATCCACCAGATGCGGATGGCCGCCAACGCGCTCGACCGGCCGCTGCTGCTGGCCGGCAAACATCCGGAGGACGTCTCGCTGCCGCTGCTCGGCGAGGGCTACCTGAGCCCGCGCTGCCGGGTGGCCGAGCTGACCCGAGACTCCCTGCCCGCCCTGCGGAGCTGGTGGGACGACCAGCGGCTGCTCGCCGACACCGAGGCGTTCCTGGCCGGCCACCTCACCTCGCTGCGCGCCACCCAGGCGCCGCTGCTCGTGCTCGGGGAGCCGGGCTCGGGCAAGACCAAGCTGGCCGAGGTGCTGGGCGCGCGGCTGGCCAGGTCGGAGTTCCTGCCGATCAGGGTGGAGCTGCGCGCCGTACGGGCCCGCGCCGGCGTGGTCGAGCAGGTCGAGCAGGCCGTCGCGGAGGTGCTGGGGGAGGAGGTCTCCTACGCCGACCTGGTCGAGGCGGGCGACGGCGCGATGCCGGTGATCCTGCTGGACGGGTTCGACGAGCTGGTGCAGGGCGAGCTCAGCCGCTACGACTACCTGGAGCGCCTGCGCGAGTTCCAGGCCAAGGAGGCGGCGCAGGGCCGGCCCGTCGCGGTCATCGTGACCGGCCGCACGGTGGTGGCAGACCGGGTCCGCTTCCCCGCCGGGCTGCTCGCGCTGCAACTGCAGCCGTTCGGCGACGACCAGGTACGCCAGTGGCTCGACATCTGGGACCAGGCCAACCGTGCCCTGCTGGCCCGGCGCGACCTGAAACCGCTGCCCGCAGAGGCCGCGCTCGCGCACGGCGAGATGGCCCGCCACCCGCTGCTCCTGCTGCTGCTCGCCCTCTACGACGCCGGCGGCAACGCGCTCCAGCGCGAGCACGGCCCGCTCCAGCGGGCCCGCCTGTACGAGGTCCTGCTGCGCGACTACACCGAACGCGAGACCGGCGGCGCCCACCGGGTCGAGATCGACCAGGAACTGGTGCTGCTCGGCGCCGCCGCCCTGTCCATGCTGGCCAGGGGCAGCCAGGTCATCACCGACGAGGCGCTCCAGAGCGACCTGCCCGCCCTGTGCCACGGTGGCGAGGAGGAGCCGGGCGACGAGGAGGAGCGCGTCGACTGGGCCCGCAAGGCCACCGAGCGCTTCTTCTTCGTGCGCAGGAAGGGGCACGCGTTCCTGCACTCCACGTTCGGCGAGTTCCTGGTGGCCTGGCTGACCATGTACGCGCTGCGCGACCTCGACCGGCGCAGCCGCCTGGCAGGGGACGAGCCCCTGGTCCTGGCCCAGGCCGTGGACGACGACCTGCTGTACGCCGTCACCTCCCACTCGTGCCTGGCCGAACGGGGGCCGACGGTCGGCTTCATCCTGGAGCTGCTGGACCAGGTGCCCTCGGAGGTGCGGGCGCGCTGCGTGGACCTGCTGGCCGGGCTGCTGCGCCGCTCCCTGCACGAGCGGCCCAGGCGGCACTTCACCGGGTTCCGCCCGGTACGTCATACGGTGACCCGGCGGCTGGCCGCGTACTCGGCGAACCTCACCCTGCTCATCGTCGCCGCCTCGGAGGAGCCCGTGCGGGTCTCGGCGATCCTGCCCGGACCCGACCACATGGAGCGCTGGTCCTCGCTCACCCACCTGTGGAAGGGGCAGCTCGGGCAGGAGGGCTGGACCGGGCTGGTCGCCGCCCTGTCGGCGCACCGGGTGATGGAGGACGGGCAGGAGGACGTCGTGCTCGGCGGCGGCACCGAGGCGACCGGCATGGGGGACGTCGTCGTCGCGGTCGCCACCGGCCACGCGCCGCGCCACCGCCGGCTGCTCGACCTGCTGCTGCGGGCGCTCGGAGAGGGGCAGGCGCTCCCGTACGCCGACCGGGTCGGCATCCTGGAGGAACTGGTGCGCACGGTCGCCGTCCGGTCGCCGGCCATGCACCAGGCGTTGGGCGCCATGTGGAACGAGGAGGGCGCCGACCGCGCCGGGCTCAGACCGCTGCTCCAGGCCCTGCTCGCCGATCCGGCGGGTCGGATGGAGACGTGGGAGCAACTGGTCAAGGCCGGCATCCCGGAGACGGCCCTGTGGGAGATCCACCAGAACGCCCTGCTACCAGGCGACTGACCGGGCCCGGCCGCGCGGGCTCGCGCCGTAGGCCACGTCACGGCGTTGGCCGCCCCGGGACGACGGGACCCGTAGCGCGCTTCCGCCGGATCAGAGCCAGCCGCGTGACTCCGCCACCCGTACCGCCTCGGCGCGGTTGCGGGCGCCGGTCTTGCCGATCGCGGCGGACAGGTAGTTGCGTACGGTGCCCTCCGTGAGGAACAGCCGCCTGGCGATGCCGGCCACGGTGGCCTCGCCCGCCGCCACGCGCAGCACCTCCGCCTCCCGCTGGGTGAGCGGACTGGGGCCGGTGGTGAGCGCGGTCACGGCCAGCTTGGGATCGATGACCCGCTCGCCGGCCAGCACCCGCCGTACGGTGGCGGCCAGCTCGGCGGCCGGGGCGTCCTTGACCACGTAACCGGCCACGCCGGCGTCGAGCGCCCTGCTGAGGTAGCCGGGGCGGCCGAAGGTGGTGACGATGACCACGCGGTGACCGCGCAACTGCTCGGCGACCTCCAGGCCGGACATCCCGGGCATCTCGATGTCGAGGAGGATCACGTCGGGCTCGTGCTCCCGCGCGGCGGCGGCCACCTGGTCGCCCCGTCCCACCTCCGCCACGACCTCGATGTCGTCCTCCAGGGAGAGCAGCGCGGCCAGGCCGCCCCTGACGAGGTCCTGGTCGTCGGCGATCAGCACCCGGATCACGCCGCACCCGCCCGAGTCGCAGTCGCCCGGGTCGTGCTCGCCCGCGCCGCATCCAGCGGGACGCGCACCCGCAGCAGGTAGCCGCCCTCGGGTCGCGGCCCGGCCTCCAGCCGCCCGCCTGCGGCCCCGGCCCGCTCGGCGAGCCCGGCCAGCCCACTCCCCATCCGCTCACCACCCGGGGCCGGGGCGGGGCCGGCGTGATCTGCACACGCGGCGGCACTCTGGTGGCCGTGGTCCTCGGGCACAGCGGTCGTGGCGGGGTGGCCGTCGTCGGTCACCTCCAAGGCGGCCGAGGTCTCGTCCAGGCGCAACGCGATGTGGCAGTGGCGGGCGCGGCTGTGGCGCAGGACGTTCGTGGCGGCCTCCCGTACGGACCAGGCGAGCAGGGCTTCGGCGGCGGCCGGGATGGGCCCGTCGGCGGGGGAGACCGTCACCTCGATCCCGGCCACCCCCAGATTACGGGTCGCCCCCTCCAGCTCCTCCGACAACGACGGCGCCCGGTACCCGGTGATCGTCCGCCGGACCTCGTCGAGCGCCCGCCGGGCGGTCCGCTCCACCTCGGTCATCTCGGTGGCGGCCCGCCCAGGGTCGGCGGGCGCCAGGCGGGCGGCGAGCTGGCTCCTGATCGTGATCGAGGTGAGCGTGTGCCCCAGCGTGTCGTGCAGGTCCCTGGCGAAGCGCAGCCGCTCGTTCTCCACGGCCAGCCGCGCGACCTCGGCCCTGGCCGCGTCCAGCCGGGCCACCAGCAGGCCCATGTGCCGCAGGCTGTGCACGGCGGCGGCCTGCACGGCGATGACGAGCGGCACCCACCAGACCCGGGACAGCGCAGCCCCCGAGGCCAGCAGCGCCGTCACCTCCACGGCGGCGACGGCGGCCGTCGCGGCGGCGAAGGCCACGGCGGGCGGGGTGGCGGCGAAGGCGCTGACCGCGTACACGAACGACGTGTACGCCCACGGCTGCCCGAACAGCGGCAGCAGCGCCAGCCAGGCCCCCGTCAGCCCGGCCACGGCCCACGGGTTCGCCGTCGTGGCCCGGGCGCTCAGCATCCGCCACATGATCGCCACCCAGCAGGCCGCGAACACCGCCACCCCGGCCAGCGCCGCGACCACCGCGAGCGGCCCCGGCCCCCGTTCCATGAACACCCACAGCGGCCAGCCGATCAGCAGCAGCCAGGCGCACGCTCCCGCCCTGGCCGCCGCCCGGCCCTTGGTGAAGTCGAACTCCCGCACCGGCGTCACAACGCCCGACGGTAACGCCATCCGGCCAGCGCGCAGAAGAGCAGCGTCCAGGCGGTCAGCACGGCGAGCGAGGCCCCGGTCGGCGGCAGGCCGTCCAGCGCCCGCCAGCCCAGCGACCCCGCCTGGTAGGCCGGGCTGAGCTCGGCCAGCGCCCGCATCCCGGCCGGCATGGCCTGGACCGGCAGCCACAGCCCGCCGAGCACCGACATGGCGAAGTAGACGACCATCATGGCCAGGTTCGCGACCTGCCCCTTCAGCGTGTAGCCGAAGGCGACGCCGAGCGCCGCGAACGGCAGCACACCGACCCAGATCAGCGCCACCAGGACGGGCCAGGTGCCGGCCGGCAGCCGGACGCCGGACAGCAGCGCGCCCGCGCCGAGCACCACGACGATGCTCGGCAGCACCGTCGCCGCGCCGCTGAGCAGCTTGGCCGTCACGTAGCCGTGCGCGGGCAGCGGCGTCACCGCGAGCTGGTCGAGCCATCCCTTGCCCCGCTCCATCGCGATGGCGCCCCCGATGAACAGCGCGCCGCCCATCGCGCCGTAGGTGGCCATCGACACCATCGAGTACGCGGCGAAGTCGCCCATCTGGTCGCGCGGCACCACGTCGAGCACCTTCGTCCACAGCAGGTAGAGCCCCAGCGGGAAGAACGTCAGCATGACCAGCCCCACCGGGTTGCGGAACCCGCGCATCAGCTCCAGCCGCAGATACGCCCCCATCGCCCCTGCCGATCCCCTCGACCGCACCGGGCCCGATCCCGCCGATCGCAGCGCTCCCATCAGCTCCGCCCTCCCGTCAGGCTCACGAACGCGCTCTCCAGGTCCACGCCCTCGACCCGCACCCCCGTGACGTCCTCGTACGCGCCGAGCAGCGCGCGCAGCGTCGCGTCCGGATCACCGGTCCGCAATCGCACCGCACGCCCCTCCACGCTCACGTGACGCACTCCGGGCAGGAGCGCCAGCCGGGCCGGGTCGGCGCCGTCCAGCACGCAGCGCACCTCGTCCCCGCCGACCAGGGACTTCACCTCGGCCACCGAGCCGTCCGCGACGACCCGCCCGCCGGCGAGCAGCACGATCCGGTCGGCGTAGTCGTCGGCCTCGGTCAGATAGTGGGTGGCGAAGACGGCCGTGCCGCCCCGCCCCGTCCTGGCCCTGATCTCCCGCCACAGCGCCCGGCGGCCCTCGACGTCCAGCCCGACGGTCGGCTCGTCCAGCACCAGCAGCTCCGGATCCCCGGCCACGCACAGCGCGAACCTGACCCGCTGCCGCTGCCCGCCGGACAGCCGCCCGACGAGGCGGCGGGCCAGCTCCTCGATGCCCGCCGCGCGCAGCGCACGCTCCGGCGGTGGCCGGTCCGGGTACATCCCGGCGACGGCGGCCACCAGCTCGCCCACCCGTACGTCCTCCAGCAGCCCCGACTCCTGCGGCAGCACCCCGACCAGGCCCGCCCGCAGCGCCTCGCCCGGCGGGCGGCCGAGGACCCTGGCGGTGCCCGAGGCGGGGGCGCGCAGGCCGAGCGCGATGGACAGCAGCGTGCTCTTGCCGGCCCCGTTGGGGCCCAGCACTGCCACCGTCTCGCCCCGGCCGACGTTCAGATCGACACCGCCGAGCGCGGTGACCGGGCCGTAGGTCTTGGTCACGGCCCTGAGCTCCAGCGCGTTCCCCTTCACAACACTCATGCGCCCAGCGTGACGGTGCAGGTGGGGGCGGGTGTAGTGCCGTACGTCAGCCGGGCCCGCATGACGGACGTCATGTGCCCGAGACCCCGTCCGGGGGTCCCGGTTGCATCGGACTGTCCTTTCGGAGGCTGACACTCCGCCGAAATGGCACGTAATATCCACACATCACGAGCGTTGGGGGCGCCAGGGTGCCAGGACAGAACGTGGGTGTGGTCGTCGATCCGGGTGTGCCGCCGGAGATCGCCGGGCTGTTGCGGTCCAACGTCTCCTTACTGTCCAGGATCAGGGCCGGATGGGTGCCGCCCGCCGCGGCGCCGCCGCAGCGCCGCCGCAGTCCGTCCAGCGCGCTGCTGCTGGCCGCCACCCCGGTCGTGATCGCCCTCATGGCCGTCCTGCTCGCCTCGCCGGTCGCGCCCGCCGGGTTCGTGCTGCTCGGCACGTACGTCTTCATCGTCCTGGTGAAGATCGCCTCCATGAGCGAGGTCCCCGAGGACGACCGCCCGCACGAGCGCGGCGTCTACGAGCAGGCCCGCTGGTACGACGGCCGCTACCTGCTGCCCGAGGACTTCGACCACGACGCCAGGACGGTGCTGACCAGGGCGCAGCGCGCCATCGGGTCGGTCCTGCGCTCCCACGTCAACGCCGAGGGCATGCTCGACGACGCCCGCAACGCCGTCATGCTGCCCGCGCAGGAGTGGGAGATCGCCCGGCTGCTGGCCAAGCTGTCGGCGCTGCGCCTGGAGCACAGGGAGCTGCTGGCCAGGGGTATCGCCCCCGAGGTGGCCGCGGTGATCGAGCCGCTCGAACGCGCCCTGATCAACAGCGAGGCCGCCGTGGTCGCCCGGGTCGAGGCGCTGGAGCGCTACGCCGGGCACGTCGCCGAGGCCGAGCGCGCCTACCACGCGCGCGGCCAGATCGAGGAGCTGCGCGCCCGGCTGCCCCGTTACGAGGAACTGCTGGCCGAGTCCGGCGCGGACAAGCTCGCCGTGCCGGAGATCGAACGGCTGGCGAAGGACGCCGACGTCCTGGAACGCACGTTGCGGCGCAGCGTGGACTCCGCGCACGAGGCGTTCCGCTACCTGGAAAGCTGACACCCGGACAGAAGGGCACATAGGATCGGTAACGTGGCCGGGCGTCCTGCGAAGGTGATCGTCGATCCGGCGGTGCCCGGCGACGTCGCGGCCTTACTCCGCGACAATCGCAAGATCCTGCTGCGGGTCCACGCCGGCTGGGAGCCCGCGCACAAGCGCCACCTGCCCGTGGCGGGACCCATGACCAGCCGGGCGTTCCGGCTCGCGATCACCCTGGCGGCCGTCGTGACGGCCCTCGGCGCGACCGTGTACGGGCTCGTGCTCTTCGTGGCCGAGCGCTACACCCCGTTCGCGGTGATCATGACGGGGGCGGCGCTGCTGTTCGTCAGCGTGCTGCTGCGGCCCAGGACCGACGCCGAGGCGGAGCGGCGGCGGGAGCGCGAGCGCGAGGTCTACGAGGCCGCTCGCCGGCACGAGGGCCACTACGTCCTGCGCGAACGGCTCGACGACCCCGCCAGGGCGCTCATGTCCCGCGCCCAGGCCGCCATCGACCAGGTCATGGACTCCCACGTGAACGCCGAGGGCCTGCTCGACGACGTACGCAACGGCGTGATGCTGCCCGCGCAGGAGTGGGAGATCGCCCGGCTGCTGGCCAAGCTGTCGGAGCTGCGCGCCGAGCACCAGGAGGTCGTCTCGGAGGGCATCACCCCCGAGGTGGCCGCCGTGGCCGAGCCCTTCGCCCACGCGCTGGACAGCAGTGAGCGGGCGGTGCTGGCCCGCGTGGAGGCCCTGGAGCGGTACGCGGGCCACGTGGCCGACGCCGAGCGCGCGTACCGGGCCAGGCACCAGATCGAACGTCTCAGCTCCAAGCTGCATCAGTACGAGGAGCTGGTCGCGGAGACGGGGGCGGACGGCTTCGCCGTGCCGGAGCTCGACCGCCTGACCGACGAGGCAGGCCGGCTTGAGCAGGCGCTGCGCGACAGCGTCAGCTCCGCACACGAAGCATTTCGACACCTCAACGGCTGAATTACCTTAGGATCCGGATTCGTGGCGGATGTGGTGGTAGACCCCGGAGTACCGCCGGAGGACGCCCAATTGCTCAGGGAGAGCCGGCGCGTACTGATCAAGATGCGCCACGGCTGGGTCCCCGAGCCGCGGCGATCGGCCTCCGGCCTGCGCGCCCGCAGGATCGCCTCGCTCGGCGGCGTGGCCTTCTTCGGCCTGCTCATGGGAGTGGGCTTCCTGGGCCGCGGCCTGGGCCTGCTGCTGCTCGTGCTGCTCGGCATCCCGCTGATGATCGTGCTGTTCATCCGCAACGACCTGACGGAGGAGGACGAGGACGACGGCGACTACGAGCGGGAGATCTACGAGCAGTTGCGCTGGTACGAGGGCCGCTACGTGCTCCCCGACGACCTCGACGAGGCCTCCGCCCGCATCCTGGCCCGCGCGCAGCGCGCCATCGCCGCCATCACCGGGTCCCGGGTCAACGCCGAAGGGCTGCTCGACGACGTGCGCAACGCGGTGATGCTGCCCGCGCAGGAGTGGGAGATCGC
Source organism: Nonomuraea maheshkhaliensis (assembly GCF_039529435.1). Taxonomy (NCBI): domain Bacteria; kingdom Bacillati; phylum Actinomycetota; class Actinomycetes; order Streptosporangiales; family Streptosporangiaceae; genus Nonomuraea; species Nonomuraea maheshkhaliensis. The sequence continues at coordinate 27,241 of NZ_BAAAMU010000073.1, read as the reverse complement.
CCGGCTGCTGGCCAAGCTGTCGGCCCTGCGCACCAAGCACAGGGAGACCGTCTCGCAGGGGCTCACGCCCGAGGTCGAGGCCGTGGCCGCGCCCCTCGCCCGGGCGCTGGACAGCAGCGAGGACGCCGTGCTGGCCCGGGTCGAGGCGCTGGAACGGTACGCCGCCAACGTGGCGGACGCCGAGCGGGCGTACCTGGCCCAGCACCAGATCGAGGAGCTGCGCGGGCGGCTGCACCAGTACGAGGAACTGGTCGCCGAGACGGGGGCGGACGGGTTCGCCGTGCCGGAGCTGGAACGCCTGGCCGAGGACGCCGACCGGCTTGAGCAGGCACTGAGGCGGAGCGTGAGCTCCGCCCAGGAGGCCTTCCGCTACCTCGACCCGTGAGCCGGGCTCAGGACGGGTTCGGCCGGTGTGAGGCGTGCGCCGCCGCTGCGGCCGGGTGGTTCGCGGCGTCCAGCAGCAGGTCGCACAGGGCGTCGGCCGCGTCCAGGCGCCCCAGCCCGGCCGCCGCCTGCCCCATCGCCTGCCGCAGCCCCGGATCGGCCAGCAGCGGCATCAGCTCGGCCAGCAGCATGTCGCCCGTGGGCCGCGGTTCGAGCAGCGCCCGCGCCGCGCCCGCCGAGGCCAGGTAGCCGGCGTTCTTGCGCTGCTCGTCACCTCCGGTCGGGATCAGCGGCACCAGCACGGAGGGCTTGCCGATCGCGGTCAGCTCCGACACCGTGCCGGCCCCGCTGCGCGAGATCACCACGTCGGCCGCGGCGAACAGGTCGGGCAGCTCCTCGCCCACGTACGGCACCGGATGGTAGCGGTCGGCCAGGTCCGGCGGCAGCGCCACCGCCCGCATCTCGTCGATCAGCGCGGACCCGCACTGGTGCACGATCTGCGCGTGCCGCAGCAGCCGGGGCAGGATCTCCGCGATCAGCGTGTTGATCTGCCTGCTGCCCTGCGCACCGCCCGTCACGTAGATCAGCGGCACCTCGAACGTCAGCCCGAACAGGTCGTAGGCCGCCGCCCGGTTGCCCTGCAGCAGCGCGGGCCTGACCGGGTTGCCGGTCACCACGGCCTTCGCCCTGGCCGAGGCGGGCAGGTAGTCCAGCGACGACTCGTGGGACAGCGCGATCCTGGTCGCCAGCCTGGCCAGGATGCGGTTGGCCAGCCCCACCACCGTGGTCTGCTCGTGCATGACCAGCGGGCGGCGGATCAGCTTGGCCGCCACCCCGATGGGGACCGCCACGTAGCCCCCCGTCGACAGCACCACGTCGGGCAGGTAGCGGGCGGCGTGCCCGACCGCCTGGAACACCCCCACCGGGATGCGGAAGACGTCGGCGATGTTGGTGCCCAGCTCTTTCAGGTTGGGGCGGCGGCGCAGCTTTCCCGTCGTGATCGCCTTGAACGGGATGCCGTGCTCGGCGGTGATCCGCGCCTCAAGGCCGTTGGCCGTGCCCACCCAGAGCACGTCGTGCGGCACCTGACGTCGCTGGACGGCCGACAGGGTCGTCAGGGCCGGATAGGTGTGACCACCGGTGCCGCCGCCGGTGATCAGCAGTCGCAGGGTTCGTGACATGCGATCAGAGTATGGCCGCACAGCGGAACCCCGTGTGCCCGGTCGAGGAGTCCGGCGTGTTAGAGGTGCGCGCGGCCACCCGGTAGCGGTTGCAGTAGGAGTCGTGGCACATGTACGAGCCGCCGCGGATCACCTTCCCCGGCCCCTCCGCCGGCCCCGTGGGATTGTCGGCGTACGGCTCCCACTCCGTGCCCCACCAGTCCGCGGTCCACTCCCACACGTTGCCGGAGACGTTGTAGAGCCCGTAGCCGTTCGGCTGGAACGACTTGACCGGCATCGTCCCCTTGCTCGGCGCGGACGGGAAGTGACCCTCCCAGATGTTGCAGCGCTTGCGGCCCTTCGGCGCAAGCTCGTCGCCCCACGGGTAACGCTTGCGCTCCAGCCCGCCCCTGGCCGCCGCCTCCCACTCTGCCTCGGTCGGCAGCCGCTTGCCCGCCCAGGTGGCGTACGCGGTGGCGTCGTTCCAGGACACGTGGACGACCGGGTGGTTCTGGCGGTCGCCGTTGGAGGAGCCGGGGCCCTCGGGCGTGCGCCACGTTGCCCCCTCGACGCCCGCCCACCAGGGCGCGCCCGGCACGGTCGCGTCGATCACGCCCGCGCTGGCGAACTGGCGGAACACGAACGACCAGCCGATCCGCTCGGCCTCGGTGACATAACCGGTCTCCTTCACGAACGTGGCGAACTGCGCGTTCGTCACGCACGCCGGATCGATCATGAAGGGATCGAGCCTGACCTCACGCACCGGCCCTTCGCCGTCCTCGGGCCGCCCGTCCGGATCGTCCCCGCCCACGAGGTACGTCCCGCCGGGCACGCGCACCATCCCGCGCGGCGCCGTCCGCCGTGCGGTGATCGTGACGGCCTCCTCGACCGGCCCGCCGGCGACCTCGACCGGCCCGCCGGCGACCTCGGCCGGTCCGTCGCCGGCCTCCCTGCTCGGGCCACAACAAGCGCTCACAGACCCCCCAAAACGTGTCATGACACCAAGGAAGGGTAGTGCCTGTACCATGCCTGCGATCACACGGCCGGCGCGAGTGACGGCGGCCGATTCGCTGGCCGTGGCCGCCACGCTGGTTCTGCCGGCCCTGGCACAGGGGGTCGTGGTGCGGCGGCCCTCCATGGTGCGCCTGGCCGCTCTGACCCGGGCCGAGGAGCGCGCGATCAGGCTCCTGCGCCGGCTGCGCGCCACGTATGGCGACGGGCCGCTGCTGGTGCCCGTGCCCGGGCGCGGCCGGGTGATGCTGCCGCTGGCCTCACGCGACGTACGCGCGGTGCTGGAGGACCGGGCGTTCAGCCCGGCGAGCAGGGACAAACGCGGCGCGCTCGCGCACTTCCAGCCCGACGGCGTGCTGATCACCCCGGAACGCGACCTGCGCGACCGCCGCCGCGCCCTGAACGAACAGGTCCTGCACACCGGCCGCGTCCCCGTCACCGAGATCGCCGCGCTCGCCGGGTCCGGCGCGACCGGACCCGGCGCGACCCGCGCGGCTGCCGGGATCACCGAGGCGTCCACGTTGGCCCGGATCTCCGCGGAGGAGGCCGCCACGCTGCCCCGTCACGGGACGCTGACCTGGCCGCTCTTCCAGGCCGCCCACTGGCGGCTGGCGCGGCGGGTCGTGCTCGGGGACGGCGCCCGTCACGACGTGACCCTCACCAGGCAACTCGACCGGCTGCGCCGTGACGCCAACTGGGCCTGGCTGCGCGGGCAGCGCACCGACGTGCGCAACGCCTTCCAGCGGCGGCTGGCCGCCCACCTCGCCAGGGCCGAGCCCGGCAGCCTGGCCGGAGAGCCGGCCCGCACGCAGGCGGCGGCGGACGTGCACGCCGAGGGGCAGGTGCCGCACTGGCTGTTCGCCTACGACGCCGGCGCGATGGCCGCCTACCGCGCCCTGGCCCTCCTGACCTCGCCCATGTGCCGCCAGGATGCCGGCTCCCAGGACCAGGGCTCCGTGGATCGGGGCCGCCAGGGTGGGGGTTCGGCGGGGGACACGGGGGTGCCAGAGGCCGACCGGCTGAGGGCGGCCGTGCTGGAGTCCGTGCGGCTCTGGCCCACCACGCTCGCCATCCTGCGCGAGGTCACCGGCCCCAACCCCTGGGACCTCCCGATCGGCACGACGGTGGTGATCCACAGCCCGTACGTCAACAGGGAGGAGCCCGGCGCCTCCTACCGTCCCGACCTGTGGCTCGAAGGCGGGCCGGAACCCGGGCACGACGGCGGGACCTGGGCGGGGGTGCCCTTCAGCGGCGGGTTCGCCCGCTGCCCTGGCGAGGACCTGGTGCTGGCCACCTCGGCCGCGCTGCTGGGCGCGTTCCTGCGGGAGCGCACGGTCAGGCCGTCCGTCACCCTGGAGAACCCGATGCCCGTCACGTTCGATCACTTCCGGCTGCGTTTCACGATAAATGCCGCAGAACGGTAGCGTTTTCTCATGCGACTCGGCGTGCTGGACATCGGCTCGAACACCGTCCATTTACTGGTCGTCGACGCCCACCGGGGCGCCCGGCCCATGCCCGCCTACTCCCACAAGGTCGACCTGCGCCTGACCGAGCACCTCGACGAGGAGCACCGGCTCGGCGCGCAGGGCATCGAACGGCTCGGCGGCTTCGTCGAGGAGGCCGTTCACCTCGCCGAGGACAAGGGCGTGGAGGAACTGCTCGCCTTCGCCACCTCCGCCGTGCGCGAGGCGGCCAACGTCGAGCAGGTCCTCGCGGAGGTCGACGAACGCTGCGGCGTGCACATCGAGGTGCTGTCCGGTCGCGACGAGGCCCGGCTGACGTTCCTGGCCGTGCGGCGCTGGTTCGGCTGGTCGTCGGGGCGGCTGCTCGCCTTCGACATCGGCGGCGGCTCGCTGGAGATCGCCGCCGGCGTGGACGAGGAGCCCGACGCGGCGGTGTCGCTGCCGCTGGGCGCGGGACGGCTCACGCGCGACTGGTTCACCGGCGACCCGCCGTCGCCGGACGAGGTGCGCAAGCTGCGCAAGCACGTACGCGCCGAGATCGCCCGCAACGTCGGCGACATCGCGAGGTACGGCGTGCCCGACCGCGCGGTCGCCACCTCCAAGACCTTCAAGCAACTGGCCAGGATCACCGGCGCGGCGCCCTCCAGCGACGGCCCGTACGTCTCCCGCTCGCTGTCCCGCCAGGACATGGCCGACTGGGCCGGCAAGCTCACCACCATGGGCTCCGCCGAGCGGGCGCGGCTGTCGGGCGTGTCGGAGGGGCGGGCGGCGCAACTGGCGGCCGGGGCGCTCGTCGCGGACGCTGCCATGGACCTGTTCGAGGTGGACCGGCTGGAGGTGTGCCCGTGGGCGCTGCGCGAGGGAGTCATACTGCGCCGGCTCGACGTGCTGCCCGGGCGGCTCGACCAGCGCGACGGTCTGGCGGAGTAAGCTCGATCTATCCCTATTTGGTGGCATGAAGTACTGGTGAGTGGGCATTTCACGCCGAATGATGACACTGCTCGGCGCGCTCGGGACCCTGGCGGTCGTCCTCCTCCTCATCGTCCTGTCGGTGCTGCTCATCGCGGGCGTCTCCATGATCGTCCTGCTGGCGATGGCGGCCTCGCTGACCCACTGGAAGCGATGGTGGAACCGGCTGACGAGGCGCGATCCGGCCGCCGGGGAAGCGGATCCGGTCGCCGGGGAAGCGGATCCGGTCGCCGGGGAAGCGGATCCGGCCGCGGGGGAAGCGGATCCGGCCGCGGGGGAAGCGGATTCTGAGCCCGCCACGCCCGCGGCGGAAGCGGCCACCGGGGAAGCGGAGCCGGAGCCCGATCCGAGCCCCGGCGAGGAGACGTCACCCGCGGGGCTGAGGATGGAGCTGAGCGGAGCCCGGGCCTCCCGGCCATGACGGCCGCGGGGGTCTCCGGGACGGCGACGGTCGTGCGGCCTCCCGGGCCATGACGGTGGTGCGGCAGTTCGGGGGAAGGACGGTCGCCGGGGGCGCGGGCCGGCGGGGCTTACGCAGGCCGGGCCCTGGACACTCCCACGACCTGTGCCCGGATGCCGCCCGCCAGGGGGCCTAGGTGGTCATGAGATGTTGCCCGGCCGCCCCCGGCGCGTACCGCAGGCGCTTCTCCAGGCAGACCACCGCTCCGTGTTCTCTCCTGTTGCTGAATCGGATGTCGTCGGCGAGCGCGCGCATGATCTGCAGCCCGCGTCCGTGCTCGGCGCCGGGCTCGGGTAGGGACACCTTGTCGGCGTCGAACCCGTCGCCCGTGTCGACCACCCTGATCACGCACAGGTGGTCGTGCACCGACGCGCTGACCGTGTAGTCGTCGCTCGGCGCCGCATGCTTGATCACGTTGGAGCACGCCTCGGTGAGCATGAGTTCGATGTCGTCGCGGACCTGCGGCTCGACGCCGAGCGACCGCAGCGTGCCGTCCAGCATCTGCCTGATCAGCGGAACGCTCGCCGCATCTCTGGGCAGTCGGAGCGCCATCGTAGCCTCCACCGCACCTCCTTCCGTCCGGATGCGTGCGGTGCTCCTGCCCTCAAACACCGGCGGCAATCGTCCCTCAGTGATCGGTGGGCACGGAGCCGGCGGGTTCCAGGAGGCGGAAGGCCACCTCCAGACAGGCTTTGTGGATCTCGTCCTCGGACAGCTCGCCCTCCCGGAGCATCCACTTGCCCGCGTGCAAGGCGAACAGGGCCAGCGAGTGGCTGACGCGCTCGGCTGGAGTGGCGTCCGGCTCGCTGATCTGCGTGGTCAGCTCGATCATCCGCTCGCGGATCCTGATCAGCGTGGGGTGGTCGCGCAGCGCGGTCTGGTTGCGTTCGAGGAACCTGGAGATCCCGAGATGCCGCTCGCTCCTGACGCTGTCGGCGTAGCGCATGACCAGCTCACGGCGCATCTCCGGGGTGCGCGGCCGGCTCTTGACCCACTTCAGCAGCTCCTCCAGTTCCTCGAGGCGCTTGTCGACCAGGCTCGTCACAATGTCGTCCTTGGTCTTGAAGTGGTAGTAGAGCGCGGCCTTCGTCACCCCGAGCTCCTCGGCGATCTCCCGCAGCGACGTCGCCTCGTATCCCTGCTCGGTGAAGAGCCGCAGTGCGATCTCCTGGATCCGGGTTCGCGTGTCTTCCCGCACTTCGCACCTTTTCGACTTGACGGCCGGCAAGTAAGTATCTACATTCTACGCTTGCCGGTCGGCAAGTAAGTACGTGGACACGGGGGTGTGTGGTGGCGGAAACAGTCGGAAGACGCCGCGAGGTCATGGTCGTCCTGCCCGGCTTAATGCTGGCGATGGTCCTGGCCATGCTGGACAACATGATCGTGGGCACGGCCATGCCGCGCATCGTGGGCGAGCTCGGCGGGCTGACCCACCTGTCCTGGGTCGTCACCGCGTACGTGCTGGGGACCACCGTCTCGACCCCGATCTGGGGCAAGATCGGCGACCTGTACGGGCGCAAGAACATCTTCATCATCTCGGTCGTCATCTTCATGGCCGGCTCCGCCCTCTGCGGCATGGCCGGCTCCGACCTGCTCGGCGGCCCCGACGGCGGCATGGCCGAGCTCATCGCCTTCCGTGCCGTGCAGGGCCTCGGCGCCGGCGGCCTGTTGGTGAACGTCATGGCCATCATCGGCGACCTGGTCCCGCCCCGCGAGCGCGGCCAGTACCAGGGCATCATGGCCGGCGTCATGTCGCTGGCGATGTTCGCCGGCCCCCTCGTCGGCGGCTTCATCACCGACCACCTCGACTGGCGCTGGGCCTTCTACGTGAACCTCCCGGTCGGCGCGGTCGCGCTCGTGCTGCTGGTGCTGACGCTGCGCCTGCCGCGGGTGGAGCGCGGCGACGTGCGCATCGACTGGGCGGGCGCGGGCCTGCTCTCGGTGAGCATCACCGCGATGGTGCTCATCACCACCTGGGGCGGCAACGAGTACGCCTGGGGCTCCTGGCAGATCCTCGGCCTGGCCGCGCTCGCCGTGCTCACGCTCGTGCTCTTCATCCTGGTCGAGCGCAAGGTCGCCGAGCCGATCATGCCGCTGCAGCTCTTCCGCAACCGCAACTTCACCCTCATCTCGGCCATCGGCTTCCTGCTCGGCTTCGCCATGTTCGGCGCGATCAACTTCCTGCCGCTGTTCCAGCAGATGGTGCAGGGCGCCTCGGCCACCAACTCCGGCCTGCTGCTGCTGCCCATGATGGGCGCGGCCATGGTCGTGTCGCTGTTCGTGGGCAAGGCCATCACCAGCACGGGGAAGTACAAGATCTACCCGGTGATCGGCGGCGTCGGCATGACCGCGGGCATGTGGCTGCTGTCCACCATGAGCGTCACCACGGCGTCCTGGACGACCGGCGTGTTCATCGCGGTGCTCGGGCTCGGCATGGGCTTCCTCATGCAGACCACGATGCTCATCGCGCAGAACAGCGTCGAGCAGCGCGACCTGGGCGTCGCCAGCAGCGCCTCCACGTTCTTCCGGTCGATCGGCGGCTCGTTCGGTGTCTCGCTGTTCGGGGCGATCTTCAACAACCACCTGCTGTCGGAGCTGACCGGCCGGTTCGGCCCCGAGGCGGCGGAGCGCATGGCCGCGGCCGGGGCCCGGATGGACCCGGCGGCCGTCGCGCAGATGCCGGCCCAGACGCGCACGGGGCTGCTGGAGTCGCTGGCGACCTCGATCTCCGGGGTGTTCTGGTGGGCCATCGTGTTCGCGATCGTGGTGCCGGTGCTGGCGGCGTTCGTCAAGGAGATCCCGCTGCGCGGCGCCACCCCGGTGGACTCCTCGGCGGACAAGGCGGTCGCTCCCGCGGCAGGCTGAACGGCGGGCGAACGGCCAGGCCGCCGAGCTGCCGAGCGGCCAGGTAGGCGGGCTGACCCCGGGCCGTACCCGGGGAAAGGCCGGCGGAAAATGGGAGGCACGCGGCGGCGCGCGCGGGGACAATCCCCCCATGCACACCATCAGCCGGCCGCGGCCCGACGACGCCGGGGCCATCCACGAGCTCGTCGCCGCCAGCGACACCGCGGTGATCGGGGCATCGGACTCCACGCTGGAAGACATCGCGGACGATCTCGTCGAGCCCGGCTTCGACCTCGACCGGGACGCCTGGCTGGCCCACGACCCCGTCGGCCGGCTCGACGGCTGGGCCTGGGTCATCCGCAATGGCGAGAGCGACCTGGTCGACGTCGAGGTGATCGTCCGTCCCGGCGTGAGCGGGCTGGAGGAGCGGCTGTGGGAGGCCGTGCTGGCCCGCGCGGCCGAGCACCGTACGGAAGGCGGTCTCGACGCCGTCACCCTGCACATCTCCGTCTACCGCTCCGACGAGGTCAAGCAGGACCGGATGCGGGGCCGGGGCTTCGAGCCCGGCACCAGCTACCACCGCATGCGGATCGACCATGACGGTCCGGTGGAGCCGCCCGTCGCGCCGCCCGGGCTGACGATGCACTCGGGGCTGGACGAGCAGGTGCGGCGCGAAGGGCACCGCGTGTACCAGGAGGGCTTCGCCGAGCATTTCGGCTTCGTGCCGACGCCCTACGAGCTGTGGCACGAGCGCCGGGAGGCCATGAGCACCACCGACTGGAGCCAGCTGGCGCTCGCCCGGATCGGCGGCCGCCCGGCCGGGGTGGTGATCGGCAACGACGCGTTCCTGAGCGACGAGGGCTGCGGCTACGTGGCCACGCTGGCCGTGCTGCCCGAGTTCAGGGGCAGGGGTCTTGGCAGATTCCTGCTGCGGCACGCCTTCGCCGCCGACGCCGCCGCCGGGCGCAAGGGCACGATCCTGCACGTCGACTCCAACAACACCACCCCGGCGCTGGGCCTGTACGAGTCGGCGGGCATGCGCCGGGTCATGGCCATCGACGTCTGGCGCCGCCGCCTCTGACCTCGCCCCACGCACCCCGGCCAGGGCAGGGTCAGGCGCGGCGGGATCAGGCGCGGCGGGATCAGGCGCGGCGGGATCAGGCGCGGCGGGATCAGCGTCAGGGGTATCAGACGCGGCGGGATCAGACGCGGCGGGATCAGACGCGGTGCCGCGACAGGTGGTCCAGCACCGACTGGTTGGCCTCCCACCCGTCGGGGAACTTCACCGGCACCCCGAGCTGCACCGGCTCCGCCGAAGGATGCGCGTCCAGCAATTCGGCGATGCCCGCCCTGGCCACCACCACGCACGCGTGCCGGTGCCGCGACGCCAGCACGCACAGCCGCCCCGACTCCAGGTGGAAGGCGGTGGCGTCCCTGCGCCCCGACAGCGGGTGCAGCACGATCGTGACGTCGTACTCGCGGCCCTGCAGCCGGTTCGCGGTGTCCACGGTGATCTCGGCGGGCAGGCCCGCGGCCCTGATGGCGGCCACCTGGTCGCGGTGCGCGGCGCCGACGGCGATCCGGTCCGCCGTCACCGGCCGCTCGCCCTGCTCGGAGCCCGACACGGCGCCCCGCTGCAGCAGCCGCTCGGCCAGCAGCGCCACCGCCCGCACGGCCTCGCCGTCGGTGCGCACGGTGTGCCGGTTCGGCAGTTCCAGCAGCGCCCAGCCGGATCTGGCCGCCTCCTCCAGCGCGCGGTCGTGCACGGTGCCCATGCCGCCGGTCGACAGCTCCAGCCACCGGTCCCCGTGATCGGTGCCGGACCTGAACCCGGTGAACGGGTAGAACGCCCGCGACACCACGGGCGCCGCCGACGCGGGCAGCCGCCACGAGACCGGCAGCCGGTGCACGGGCAGGTCGGGGTTGTGCCGCAGCAGCACCGAGACCGCGCTCTGCAGCGGATCCCACGACAGCCCCGACCACCGGTCGCCGTCCACGATCGAGAACGGGTCGAGCTGACCGGGGTCGCCGACGAACAGCGCCCGCTCGAACAGTCCCGCGATGCGCAGCAGCTTGTCGGAGCGCATCTGGTACGCCTCGTCCACGATCGCCCACGGCCACACCCGGTCGCCGATCCATGCCCATTTGTCCGCGGTGGCGATGACGATGTCGGGGTCGCCCAGGTCCTGGATGCGGGTGCCGACGCGGACGCCGGGCAGCTCCAGCAGGCGCAGCGGTGGCACGTAGCCGCCGGCCGACAGCCGGCCCACGCTCAGGTGGGGGTGCTTGCCGCTGATCCTGGACACCAGGTCGTCGACCTGCTCGTTGGTCTGGGCCACGATCATCAGCGGCTCGCCGGTGGCCGCGATGTGGGCGGCGGCGCGCACCACGAGGGTGGACTTGCCGGCCCCCGGCGGGGAGTCGACCACCACGCCGCGGTGGCGGGGCAGGTCGGCGAGCACGTTTCTGATGACCTGCTCGGGGCCGATCGTCGGCTCGCCGGTCACGACCACTCCTCCTGGGCGTCCTCGTCGTCGGGCACGTATTCCTGCGGCGGGCCGCCGTGCGTCCACGGCGTGGCCTCGGCGTCGGGCAGGGCGGGCGAGCCCTGGAAGTCGTCGGTCAGCGAGGTGTAGCAGACGCGCTCGCCGACCTCGGGCACCGCGCCGGGCGCGGGTGTCCTGCCCCGGCCCATCCCCTTGGTGATCTTGATGGTGACCAGGCCCTGGCCCGCGTCCACCAGCTCGGCGCCCTGGCCGCGGCGCTGCGGGGTGCCGAGCGAGGTGCCGGGCGGCAGGCGTACCGGATCGTCGGTCTTGATCACCACGAGCGGGCGCAGCTTGCGCGAGCGGCCCTCGCCCTCGGTGTTGTCGGGCACCGTCTCGGCCACCTCGCCCGCGAACGCCTCGCCGCTCAGCCGGTATTCGGCCATGACCAGGGGATCGTCGTAGGCGCGCTGCACGTCGTAGCCGGCCTGGGCGCGTTCCATGCGGGCCAGCTTGGCGGCGGCGGTGATCGCGCCGTCGCGGCGGGGCTGCGGCGGCGCGCCCTCGGCGATGTGCACGGCCATCGCGCTGAACGAGCCGCGGTCGTGCTCCCACCGCTGCGCCACGCTCGCCCCCTCGGGCAGGGCGGCGAGCAGGTCGATCGCCTGCCACATCAGCCGCCAGGTGGGCTCCAGCTGGGTGCGCAGCGCCTCGGTGATGCGCTCGGGCTTCTCGCTGTCGATGGCGGGGGCGAGCACCTCGGCGTCGAAGCCGGGGTCGGTCGCGGGCCCGGCGGGCGGCCAGATCAGCGGGTCCTCGGCCTCGTCGCTCGGCCCGGTCGTGATCCAGGCGGTCAGCGCGGCCAGGTTGGCGTCCTCCAGCCCGCTCTGCCCGCTGGCCCAGTGGCGGCCCAGCTCCTCGGTGGCGGCCGTCATCAGCGACGAGCCCGGATAGGAGGCGCGCTCCCCGAAGTACGTCAGCCACCGCCCGAGCAGCGGCACCACGTCCGGCACCGGATAGGGCCCGTCGGCCCGGCGGAAGCGGGTCGAGCGCCCGAGCAGCCGGGTGAAGGCGACACCGGCCAGGTTGGGGACGATGAGCTGCGGCGCGTCGAGCGCCCGCTCGTAGGGGTCGGCGTTCTTGCGCTCCACCGTCTCGGTGTCGTCGAGGAAGCCCTCGATGTACGGCAGCAGCACCCCGGCCAGCTCCGCCGCCCAGGCGAAGCGCAGGTCACGGTTGCGCGGCTGGGTCACCACGAGCAGGCGCGGGCGCTCGCGGTCGGTGCCGAGCAGGGCCGCGAGCGGCGCGGCGGCCTCTCCCGACAGCTTGAGCGGGATGAACACCATCGGCCGCTCCGACAGGTGGCAGTGCCGGACGGTCGCGACGGGCTGGGCGACGCCCTCGTCGAGGGCGCGCAGCCGGGCGAGCGAGGTCAGCAGGCTCAAGTCAGGCACTCCCGGCGCAGGCGTTCGGCGTTGCGGAGCAGCCGGGCGATCTCCTCCTGGCCGTCGGCGGGGTCGCGGGTGCCGTCGGCCAGGCCCAGCGCCTCGACCACCGAGGCGACGCCGCCCAGCTCGTCGCGCACCTGGCGGCCGAGCAGGTCGGAGGCACCCTCCTGGCGGGCCTCGTCGCGGCAGAAGAAGCACAGGTCGCAGGTGGACAGGCAGTCGGGCGCGTAGCGCGCGGTGGTCTTGTGCAGCGCGTCGGCCAGCTCGGCCACCGGCCTGGTGGGCCGGCCGTCCTCGCCGGGCAGCAGGTCGAAGCTGAGACCCTCGGGCAGCGCTTCGAGCAGCCGGTCGAGGGTGGTCATCCGGGTGAGCTGGCGGCGCAGCACGGCGAGTTGCCTGCGTACGTCGACCAGGGTCGCGACCGGCCGGTTGGCGAAGTTCTCCGGGCAGACCAGCACCACGTCGTGGGAGACCTTCAGCGGGTCGTGGCCCAGCTCCTCCAGCAGGGTGCGCAGCGCCAGCACGTAGACCGCCGCCTGCCGCGCCGCCGCGGCCACCGCCGCCGGGTCGGCCTGCCCGTCGATCACCGCGAACGACTTGATCTCCACGATGTGGAAGCGCCCGCCGAGCTGGAAGGCCACCACGTCCGGCTCCAGGTAGGCGGTGTGGCCGGCGATCTCCAGGCTGAGCAGGGGATGGTCGTAGAGCGTGCCCGCGTCGTGGCCCTCGGCCGCGGCTCGGTCGATCAGCGACCTGGTGTGGGCGTGGCGCAGGTGGGCGCCGACATTTTCCACGTCGTGGTAGGACACCTCGGCGACGGGCAGATTCAGCAGCTCGCGCAGCATGCGCAGCAGCTCCGCGCACCCGTCGGCCTTGACCAGCGCCTCGAACATGTTGCCGCGCGTGATCGCGAACGGCGACTGCCCGAACGGCGCGGGGAACCCGAGATGCCGGGCCGCGGCGTCCTTGTCGATGCCGGCCCCGTCCATGAGAGCCCGGCGGCTGCAACCGGGGTTGGCCGCCAGGGCCGCGATCGCGCGGGCGTCATGCGGCTGCTGCGGCGTGGTGCCCCGCAGGGCCTCCAGCCGGTGCACGGGGTCGCCTTCGCGCTTCAAGCCGCTCACTTGGCCTTCTCCTTCTTGATCGTGCTCAGCGTAGCGGCGCCGAACAGGCGAGTGACGTCATCCAGCTGCGCGGCGGCGCGTTCTGCCAGCTCGGCGCGGTCCCGCGTGTCGCGATCGGCGTGCACGCGCAGCTCCGCGCGGGCCGCCTCGATCACCCGTACGGGGTCCGGCGGGCCCAGCACGGCCTCGCCGGCGCCGGGGATGTTCCTGGCCATCCGCGCCAATAACCGCTCGGCCCGCTCGCCGTCCGACGGCGGCTCCATCGACTGCCCGGCCACGGCGATGGCGGCGGTCAGGAAGTCCACCCTGGGGCTCAGCGGTCCGACCACCCGCCGCTCCAGCGGCCAGGCGCTGAGCGCGAGCAGGCCGCGGGCGGAGGAGAGGCGGTCGGTGAGCGCCGCGCACAGGTAGTACGGGCGGCCGAAGGGCGAGGACCTGAACGAGCGCTCCTCGTCCCTGCGCAGGCTGGTGAGCTGACCGCTGCGGATCGTGCCGCCGAAGAACGCCTCGCTGACGGCCACGATCAGCCGGGGCTGGGCGGAGGCCCCGAGCAGGCGCAGCCCCTGGTGCACCTGCTCGCGCACGGTGACCAGGCCGGGCGGGCGCTCCTTGGCCCTCGGCGGCTCGCCGCTGACCAGGGCGTCCCAGGCGCGCTCGGCGCTGCGCAGCTCGGCGCGCAGGGCGCGGGCGGTGGCGCCGTCCCTGGCCCGCATCGCCGTGCGCACGGCGGCCCGCAGCTCGTCGATCCGCCGTTCGAGATCGTCCAGCCGGTCACTCATGGCGCGAGCGTACCAACAGTCCCAGCATTTTCCAGTAAATCAGGGACATCTGACGCCATGATGAGATCTACAATGTAAAGGCGAGCTCATTCCGCGGGCGGGCGAAAGGGGCGGGCTCGTTCCGGCGCGGCGCGGGCGCGCGGTGACGGACGAACAGGGTCAGCAGCGAGCCCCGATCCGTCTGCCGCAGCGTGACCTCGTCGCACAGGTGCTGGATCACCCACAGCCCGTACCCCTGCGTCGCGGTGGGGTCGACGGTGGCGCGGGCCAGGTGGTCGTGGGTGAGCCCGCCCGCGCGGTCGAGGACCTCCACCGCGATCCGGTCGCCGGCCTGGCGCGCGGTGACGGTGCCGGCCCCGCCGCCGTGGTCGAGCACGTTCGTGACGGCCTCGTTCACGGCCAGCACGAGGTCCTCCAGCCGGTGCCCGGGCAGCCCGCAGTGACGCGCGTGCATGCCGACCAGGTCCCGGATCAGGGCCAGGTCGGCCGTGATGGGACACCGTAGTTCGAACTCGTCAATCATCATCGCCTCGCCCGACAGGGGCCGGGAGGGATCCGCGGGCCCCCTCCGAGCTTTCCCCGCTGGAGATCGTCAAACAGGGCGGAGCCGGTCCGGCGGCGGACGGTGATCGAGATCAGCCGGGAAGATTGCAGGCTCTTGACGACCGCCGGGGGCTTTGTGGGCGTCCTTCTGCGTACTTTGGGGATATGCGGGGAGACACCAGATACCTGCCGATCGGTGAGCACGGTCTGATCGGTGACCTGCGGACCGTCGCCCTCGTGGGCACCGACGGCACCATCGACTGGTACTGCTGCCCGAGATTCGACGCCCCCAGCGTCTTCGCCTCGATCCTGGACGCCGAGCGGGGCGGCGCGTTCGAGCTGTGCGCCGACGTGCCGGCCACGACCAAGCAGTTCTACTTCCCCGACACCAACGTGCTGATCACCCGCTTCTTCGCCGAGAACGGCGTGGGCGAGATCCAGGACTTCATGCCGATCACGGACGACGGCCGCGAGGCCGACCGGCACCGGGTGATCCGCCGGGTCACCTGCGTGCGCGGCACGCTCCCGTTCCGCGCCCGGGTGGCGCCGCGCTTCGACTACGCCCGCCAGCCCCACACGGTCCGCACGGACGGCGGCCGGACGCTGTTCGAGTCGGCGTCCCTGTCCCTCGCGCTGTCGGCGAGCGTGCCCGTGGAGAACGACGGCAGGGACGCCTGGAGCGCCTTCGAGCTGAATGAGGGTGAGCACGCCGTGCTCGCCCTCGACCGGATCGGCGACCAGATCGCCCCGGCCGACTGCCCGATCGAGCTGGCCGAACGGGAGTTCGCGGCCACGGTGCGGTTCTGGCGCCGCTGGCTGTCCGCCTCCCGCTACCGGGGCAGGTGGCGGGAGGTCGTGCACCGCTCCGCCCTGACGCTGAAGCTGCTCACCTTCGCCCCGACGGGCGGGATCGTCGCCGCCGCCACGACCAGCCTGCCCGAGCAGCTCGGCGGCGGCCGCAACTGGGACTACCGGTACGTGTGGGTGCGCGACGCCGCGTTCTGCGTCTACGCCCTGCTCAGGCTCGGCTTCACCGAGGAGGCCGAGGCGTTCATGGGCTTCCTGTCCACGCACGTGGCCCGCGACGGCAGCAGGGCCGTCGGGCCCATGCAGATCATGTACGGCATCGACGGCCGCGCCGACCTGCCGGAGGAGGAGCTCACCCATCTGGAGGGCCACCGGGGCTCGGCTCCCGTGCGCATCGGCAACGCCGCCGCCGAACAGCTCCAGCTCGACATCTACGGGGCGCTCATCGACTCCATCTACCTCTACAACAAGTGGGGCCACCCGATCTCCAGCGAGCGCTGGGACGAGGTGTGCACGCTGGTGAACTGGGTCGCCGACAACTGGGACCAGCCCGACGAGGGCATCTGGGAGACCCGAGGCGGGCGCAAGAACTTCGTCTACTCGCGGCTGATGTGCTGGGTGGCGATCGAGCGCGCCATGCGCATGGCCGGCCAGCGCGGCCTGCCCGCCGACATCCCCCGCTGGCGGCGGGCGCGCGACACGATCTACCGCGACATCATGCGGCGCGGCTGGTCGGAGGAGCTGAACGCGTTCGTCCAGCACTACGACGAGGACGTGCTCGACGCCTCGATCCTGATGATGCCGCTGGCCAAGTTCGTCTCGCCGACCGACCCCAAGTGGCTGTCCACCCTCGACGCGCTGGGCGACGGGCTGGTCTCCGACTCGCTGGTCTACCGCTACGACCCCGAGGCGAGCCCCGACGGCCTGGAGGGGCCCGAGGGCACGTTCTCGATCTGCTCGTTCTGGTACGTGGAGGCGCTGGCCAGGGCCGGCCGCCTGGACGAGGCCCGCCTGGCCTTCGAGAAGATGCTGACCTACGCCAACCACCTGGGCCTGTACGCCGAGGAGATCGGGCACACCGGCGAGCAGCTCGGCAACTTCCCGCAGGCCATCACGCACCTCGCGCTCATCAGCGCCGCGTTCAACCTGGATCACGCCCTCGGCTGAAGACGGCATATATCGCTGCATAGGGTTGGTCAAGGGAGAATGATCCCAGGTCAAGGGCCATATCCTGGATCGATGAGACCGTTCGAGCCCGCGACGAACGATGGCATGCCGGCGACGGCGCCGGCGTTCATCGTGGTCAACACGGCCGGAGCGGTCATCGGATGGACCGCGGACGCCGAACGGCTGACCGGCTACACCGCCAACGAGGTGCTCGGCCGCGCGGGCACCCGCCTCCTCCCGCCGGCCGACCGGAGCGACTGGCTCAGACGGCTGAAGAACAAGGAGCGGATCTCCGGCCTGGCCGAGATCGTGTGCCGCGACGGGCACACCGTCCTCGTCCGCGCCGAGGGCGCCAAGATGCTGACCCGCCTGGCGGGCGACGCCTGGCTCGTGTCGATGGTCCCGGCGATCGGCGACATGTTCGGCGGCCCGGGCTCCCTGCTGGAGCGGCTGCTCGCCCACTTCCCCGTGGCCATGGCCTTCTGGGACCGCGACCTGCGCTGCGTGTGGCGCAACTCGGCGGCCGAGAGCCTGGAGACGGCCTTCCCGCACTACCAGATCGGCGCCTCCCTGCACGATCCCGTCACCGGGCACGACACCACGACCGTCAGGGGGTCGATGCGCCGCGTGCTGGAGACCGGCGAGCCCGCGGTCGACCGCGAGGCACGGGCGTTCCCTGCCGACGGGCGGGGGGAGCTCTCCCTGTCCATCTCGCTGTTCCGGCTGGACGGCGTGGAGGGGCAGCCGCTCGGTATCTGCTCGCTGGCGCTCGACATCACCAACAGCCAGGCCCGCGACCGCCTGGCGCTGCTGCGCGAGGCCGGCATCAGGATCGGCAGCACCCTCGACGTCAAGCGGACCGCGCAGGAGCTGGCGGACCTGGCCGTGCCGGTCCTGGCCGACTTCGTCACGGTCGATCTGGGCGAAGCGATCATGCCCGGCAGCGAGCCGCTGCAGCGGCTGACCGCCACGCCGTCGAGCATCCCCGTCTTCCGCCGGGCGGCCCTGGCCTCGGTCCACGCCGGCGTCCCCGAATCGCTCTGGCCGCGCGGGCAGGCGGTCTTCGTCCCGCCGTCGTCGCCCTTCACCAAGGTCCTCGACAGCGGAGAGACGCATTTCGAGCCCGTGATGAACACCGGCGCCGGCACCTGGCTCGACGAGGATCCCGACCGGGCGCGGATGATCCACCACACCGGCATGCACTCGCTGATCATCGTGCCGATGAAGGCCCGCGGCGAGTTGCTGGGCGTCGCCGTGTTCGTCCGGCACGAGAACGCGCAGCCGTTCACCACCGACGATCTGTTCCTGGCCGAGGAGCTGGTCGCCCGCGCCGCGCTGAGCGTGGACAACGCCCGCCAGTACACCCGCGAGCGCAACGCCGCCCTGGCCCTGCAGCGCAACCTGCTGCCGCGCAACCTGAGCGGCGGCGGCACGCTGGAGGTGGCCTCCCACTACCTGCCCTCCGACCTGCACGAAGGCGTCGGCGGCGACTGGTTCGACGCGATCGCGCTGAGCGACTCCCGGCTCGCCCTGGTCGTCGGCGACGTGACCGGCCACGGCATCGACGCGGCGGCCACGATGGGCCGCCTGCGCATGGCCGTGCGCACCCTGGCCTACCTGGGCCTGCCGCCGCACGAGCTGCTCACCCGCCTCGACGACCTGGTCGCGCGCCTGGCCGAGGAGGAGGCCGGCGACGGCGAGCCGCGCGACGCCACGGGCGCCACCTGCCTGTACGCGGTCTACGACCCCGCCACCCGGCGCTGCACCATGGCCACGGCCGGGCATCCGCCGCCCGCGGTGGTGGCGCCGTCCGGCGAGGTGTGCTTCCCCGACCTGCCCAGCGGCACCCCGGTCGGCCTGGGCCTGGGCTCCTTCGAGTCACGCGAGCTGGAGCTGGCCCCCGGCGCCGTGCTCGCCCTCTACACCGACGGCCTGATCGAGACCCGGCAGGCCGACCTGGACGCGGGCATGGACCGGCTGGGCGCCGCCCTGACCGGCGCGGCGCTGCCCCTGAACGACCTGTGCGCGCACGTGATCGACACCATCGTGGGCGACACCCCGGCCGAGGACGACATCGCCCTGCTCGTGGCCAAGGTGCCGGAGAAGGGGCCGCCGTCCTGAACCCCGGCGATCAGTCCACCCGGAGCTCTCCGGCGGTCAGCGCTCGCCGGGGCCGAGTTCGAACACGCTCACGCCGTACGGCGGCAGCTCCACCACGCTCACCGGAGAGCCGTCGGCGTTCCTGAGGCTTCCCCCGCGCACGACGGGCGCCGCCTTGACCTCCGCGTCCGACTGGCTGACGCACCACACGAAGACCCGGCCGTCCTCGTGCCGCATCAGGGCCCCGCTCACGAGGGGCGTGTCGAACGAGACCGCCGGCTCCACGCCCGCCTGCGCGGCCAGCGCGCGGTACAGGCGCCAGGTGCCCTCCGGGTTGGCGTGCGGGGTGATCGCCGCCATGTACTCCAGCGGGTAGGCGGCCAGCACCATCCAGCCGTCGCCCGCGGCGTGGCGCAGCAGCGCGGGCCGTCCTGCCGCGTCCCGGGCCAGCACCTCCGCCCCGTCGGGCTCCACCGGCAGGTACGAGCGCGAGTTCGCCGTCCCCGCCACCGGGAAGACCAGCTCGTCGCCGGCCCGCAGATCACCCAGGTCCGCCGTCATGGTCAGCGTCAGCCGGTCGCCCTGGATCGGCTCGACCAGGCCGTACCGGGACAGCTTGCGCACCCCGAACATGCCGTCCAGGTCCGGCCACCAGGAGCCGCGCTGGTTGGTGTGCTCGCCGGCGAAGTAGGAGGCGTACACGGTGGCGCCCGCGCGGGCCCGCTCCACCAGCGCGCGCCAGCCGGGCGCGGTGAGCTGCTTGGCCGACGGCAGCAGGTACAGCTTGCAGTCTCCGGGGATGCCGTCCCGCTCCCTGGCCACGCCGACCGTCAGGTCCGCCTCGCGGGCCGCCACGTACGCCTGCCGGCACACGTCGAAGACGATCGTCGCGTCGCCCGGCTGGGTGAACGGGTAACGGCTCTCCAGATAGGAGGAGACGACCAGCGCCGCCTCGGCGTCGGGGCGGGAGCAGCGGGCCAGGTCCACCCGTTCGAGCACGCGGGCGAAGTCGCGCACCTCGCGGGCCTGCGCCTTGGGCCGCCCGGCCGAGTCGACCAGCCCGAAGTGCATCTCGAACGGGTGGTGACTGTAGGGCTCCTGCTGCCACAGGTCGTCGTAGTCGGTGTTGTTCCAGGCCAGCCAGCCGGTCGCGCCGGCCAGCAGGGTGTTGTGCAGGACCTGGCGGTAGTAGTGGGCGGCGTGCTCCTCGCTGGCGTAGTCGCTGGTAAGGCCGAACTCCTCCATGATCACCGGCTTGCCGCCGAGGTCGAGCAGTTCGCAGACGAACGCCGCGCCGAGATGCTGGCGCACCGGGTCGGTCTCCATGCGGTAGACGTGCGGGCCGAGGAAGTCGACCAGCCCGGCCAGCTCGCGGACGCGGAAGCCGTTGTCGGCGCCGGTCACCTCCACGCCCCAGGCGCCGTCGCCGACCGAGACCGGCTGGGTGCCGCCGCCGGCCCTGACGGCGTCGATGAGGATCTGGGCCCAGCTCGTGACCTGCTCGTGGTCGAGGGTGCCGATGCCGCGCGAACGCCAGTCGCCGTAGATGGGGATCTCGTTGGTCAGCAGCCAGGCGGCCACGGCGGGGTGGTCCTTGAAGCGGGCCGTCAGCTCGCGGACGTACCAGGCCTGGCGGGCCACGAACCACACGTCGCCGAACAGGTCGCGGCCCTGCCGCCAGGCGGGGTCCCAGTTCTGGCCGGACATGTGGCCGACGATGAACGTCGGGATCGTGCGCATGCCCAGCTCCAGGTGGCGGTCCAGGAAGTCGGCGTAGCGGGACACCAGCTCCTCGTCCAGCGCGTCCGGGGCGGGCATGAAGTCGGGCCAGTAGAAGAAGCTCCTGGTGACGGTCATGCCGTGCTCACGCATGACTGCCAGCTCCGCCGAGACGATCTCCGGCTCGTACGAGCGCCACATGAGCGGCCCGCCCGCCCGCGACCAGAAGTTGACCCCCACCCAGATGTCGGCGTCCGAGAGCTTGGCCGATTGCCGTTTCACGCGCGTCCGTCCTCCTGATCGTTCCAGTCACTGCCGGGTTCTGGTCGCCGCCGGCTTCTAGTCACTGCCGGTGACGAAACTCTGGATGGCCACGACCGCGCCGCCGCGGGCCCACTCGCGGAAGTCGTCGGCCTCGATGACCACGTCGACCGAGCCGGGCACGCCGCGCCGGTCGGCGGTCAGGGAGCGGTCGAGGTCGGCCGCGGCCAGCCGGGCCAGCTCCACGCCCTCGCCCGCGAGGACGACGGTCTTGACCATGGAGATGGTGGCGACGTGGGCGATGAGCCGGCCCAGGGCGGCCGCCGCCTCGCGGACGACGCTGAGGCAGACCCGGTCGCCGGCCGCGGCCAGCCGCAGGACCTCCTCGTAGGTGACCGCCCGGCGCAGCCCCTGCCCGGCGGTCGC
This sequence comes from Nonomuraea maheshkhaliensis, assembly GCF_039529435.1. Taxonomy (NCBI): domain Bacteria; kingdom Bacillati; phylum Actinomycetota; class Actinomycetes; order Streptosporangiales; family Streptosporangiaceae; genus Nonomuraea; species Nonomuraea maheshkhaliensis. Next base: position 6,090 of record NZ_BAAAMU010000073.1, on the reverse strand, counting down.
CTCGACGGACCAGCTCGACAGGTACGCCGCCGCGCAGCCGCGATGGCCCTCGGGGCACATGGGGCCGCTGGCGTCGAGCACCAGGTGGCCGAACATGCCGAGGTCCGCCTCCGTGGCGGCGACCAGGTGATCGTGGACGATGAGCGCGTACCCGATGCCGGCGCCGATCGTGATCAGCGCGAAGTCGCGCAGGCCGCGCCCAGGCCCGAACCAGTGGTGCTGGTGGGCCAGGGCGGCCACGTCGTTCTTGACCACGCACGGCACGCCCAGCGCCCGTTCCATGAGCGGCGCCAGCTCCACCTGCGACCAGCCCAGGTAGGGGGCGTCGACCAGCGGCTCGCCGCCGACCTGCGCGGAGGCGCGGGCGTTGCCGCCCACCGTGACACCGGCGCCCACGGTCGCGCCGACGCGCCTTCCGCTCGCCTGCCCGTCCGGCTGCCCGCCGAGCCGCTCGTCCGGCTGCCCGCCGCGCTTCCCGTGCGGCCGACCTTGTGGCAGGCCGTCCGAGAGGTCGTCGAGCAGGCGCTTGGCCTGCCGGCACACGGCCTCGGGGTCGTGGTCGGCGATCGGCTCGTCGCGGGCCGCGACGACCTCCGCGCGCAGGTCGGTGACGACGGCGTGCACGCGGTCGGCGGTCAGCTTGACCCCGAGGAAGCGGTGCTCGGCGGCGGCCACGTCGAGGGGACGGGTGGGCCGGCCGTTCACCGGGTCGTGCACCACCTCACCCTCGACGAGCAGCCCGGCGTCCACCATCGGCTTGGTCAGCCGGGTCAGGCTGCCGGTCGACAGGTGCAGGGTCTTGGCCAGCGCGGTCCTGGACTGGGGGCCGTGAATGATCAGCTCCTTGACGATGGAGCGCGCGGCGTCGGGTAGGGCGTCCCACATGCCGCCCCATCTTCGGGGCCTGACCGCCATCAACGCCAGCCTCCCTCGTTTTGGCTTTGCAGCAAAGCTAACATGTCGGCCACGTGAAAGTTCCCTCACATAGCCGTACTGAAATATCTGCACAAGTAGTGACATGAAGCTCATCTGTTCCCTAAGTTGGCTTTTCTGCAAAGCCAACTCCGGGAGAAGGAGACGCGGGATGCGTATCAGAGGGGCCTCCGGCTCGATCGCGGCGCTCGGCATGGCGGCTCTCCTGGCCGCCTGCTCCTCGGGCACCGGCGGCGGCGACCCGGCCGCCACCACGCCGGCGGCCGAGTCGGGGCCGGTCACGCTGCAGTTCTGGTGCTGGGGCTCGGGACAGAAGGACAAGGTCGCGGCGTTCAACAAGGCCCACCCGGACATCCAGGTCCAGCACACCGACGTGGGCGGCGGCACCGACACGGCGGCCAAGCTGCTCACCGCCGGCCGCGCGGGCAACGCCCCCGACGCCGCCTGCCTGGAGTACGAGTCGCTGCCCGCCATGATCGTGGCCGGGGCGCTGGCCGACATCTCCGCCCACACCGGCCCGATCAAGGACGCGTTCAGCCCCGACGTGTGGACCCTCACCAGCTTCGACGGCGCCGTCTACGGCGTGCCGCAGGACCTCGGGCCGATGGTGTTCGTCTACAACAAGAAGCGCTTCGACGAGCTGAAGATCGACGTCCCCGTCACCTGGCAGGACTTCGCCGACGTGGCCGCCCAGGTGCGCAAGAAGGACCCCGAGGCGTACCTGGCCACGTTCGCCCCCGCCGAGTTCGGCAACTTCGCCGGGCTCGCCCAGCAGGCCGGCGCGTCCTGGTGGAAGGTCCAGGACACCACGTGGAGCGTCGGCATCGCCGGCCCGGCCTCCCTGGAGGTGGCCGGCTTCTGGCAGGGGCTCATCGACAAGGACCTGGTCAAGGCCGAGCCGCTGCTCACCCCCGAGTGGAACAACAAGCTGAACAAGGGCAAGATCCTCAGCTGGCCGAGCGCCCTGTGGGCCCCCGGCGTGCTGTACGGCATCGCCGAGAAGCAGGCCGGCGACTGGGCCATCGCGCCGCTGCCGCAGTGGACCGCCGGCGACGCCCGCGTGGCCTTCCAGGGCGGCAGCGCCCTCGCCGTGACCAAGAACTCCAAGCACGTCCAGGCCGCCGCCACGTTCGCCGCCTGGATGAACACCGACAAGACGGCCAACGAGCTCCAGATCGCCGCCGGCGAGTACCCGGCCTCGCTGGCCGGCCAGCAGGCCACCAGCACCAGCGAGCCGCCCAAGCTGGTCGGCGCGCAGAAGGACTACTGGCAGGTCGCCGCCAAGGCGGCCCAGAACACGATTCCGCACATCAGCTGGGGCCCGAACGTCGGCACCGCCGCCAGTGCCTACCAGGACGCCGCGGCCGCCGCCGTCCGCGACAAGACGCCGCTGGCCGACGCACTGAAGAAGACGCAGCAGGTCGTGGTGGACGACATGAAGGCCACGGGCTTCAAGGTCGCCGGCTCGTGACCGCCCCCGCCGGCGCCCGCCGCGGGTCGCGGGCGCCGTACCTGTTCGTCGCGCCCGCGGTGGTGCTCTTCGTGGCCTTCCTGGCCGTGCCGATCGGCTACGCCGTCTACCTCAGCGTCCGCGGCCTGCGGCTGACCGGCACCGGCATCTTCGGCACCCGCCAGGAGGTCTTCGTCGGGCTGGACAACTACACCAGGACGCTGACCGACCCCGAGTTCTGGGCCGGTTTCGGGCGGCTCGCCCTCTACGGGCTGATCAGCGTGCCGCTGACGCTCGGGCTGGCGCTGCTGTTCGCGCTGCTGCTCGACTACGCGGGCTCGCGCGGCCGCCGGTTCTCGCGTACGGCGATCTTCCTGCCGTACGCCATCCCCGGCGTGACCGCCTCGCTCCTGTGGGGCTTCATGTACCTGCCCTCGACCAGCCCCTTCAGCTTCCTCACCCGGGAGCTGGGGCTGGGCGAGATCCCGTTCCTCGGAGCGGGCGGCATCTACCCGTCGCTGGCCAACGTCGCGATCTGGGGCGGCGCCGGCTTCAACATGATCATCATCTACACGTCGCTGCGCGGCATCCCCGCCGAGCTGTACGACGCCGCCCGCATCGACGGCGCCTCCGAGTGGCGGATCGCCTGGCACGTCAAGATCCCCCTGGTCGCGCCCGCCCTCGTGCTCACCGGCCTGTTCGCGCTCATCGGCACGCTGCAGGTGTACGGCGAGCCGACCACGCTCAAACCGATGACCACCGAGATCTCCCAGACCTGGGTGCCCCTGATGCTGATCTACCGCAACGCCTTCCTCCGCGACGACCTGCCGCTGGCCTCGGCCGCCTCCGTCGTCCTGGCCGCCGGCACCCTCGCCGTCTCCGTCGTGCTGCTGAAGCTGACCCAGCGGCGGGCGTTCGGAGGCATGCGATGAAGGCGCACCCGCTGCCGCACCAGCGGGCCAAGATCCTGCCCACGGTGGTCCTGCTCGTGGGCGCGCTCTACTGCCTGGTGCCGGTCGCCTGGGTGATCGTGGCCTCGACCAAGTCCAGCGCCGAGCTCTTCTCCACCTTCACCTTCGCCCCCGGTACCGGCCTGCTGGACAACCTGCGCGACCTGTTCGCGTACGGCGACGGCCAGTTCGTGCGGTGGGCGGCCAACAGCGCCCTGTACGCCGTCGCCGGCTCCGCCGCCTCCACCCTCATCTCGACCCTGGCCGGCTACGGCATGGCCAAGTACGAGTTCCGGGGCCGCGGCGTGCTGTTCTACGCGATCCTGGCCGGTGTGCTCGTGCCCGGCATGACCCTGGCCATCCCGCAGTACCTGATCATGTCGGAGCTGAGCCTGGTCGGCGGCTACTGGTCGGTCCTGCTGCCCAGCCTCATCTCGCCGTTCGGGATCTACCTGGCCCGCGTGTACGCCCTGTCCTCGGTGCCGGACGCCACCCTGGAGGCGGCCAGGATCGACGGGGCGAGTGAATATCGCATCTTCGGCTCCATCGGGCTGCCCATGATGGTCCCCGGCATGGTGACGATCTTCATGCTGCACTTCGTGGGCACGTGGAACAACTTCCTGCTGCCGTACATCATGCTGTCGGACCAGTCCAAGTTCCCGATCACCGTGGGCCTCTACACGCTGCTGTCCAAGGGCTCGTCCGAGCCCGCCCTCTACGGCATCGCGATCGTGGGCGCCGCCGTGTCGGTGATCCCGCTCATCGCGTTGCTGCTGTTCCTGCAGCGCTTCTGGCGGCTGGACCTGCTCAGCGGCGGCCTGAAGGGCTGACAGTCCCGCAGGAGGGGATGTGAACAAGATTCGTGTCCTCCTTGAACGGCGGCCGATTCGGGCGGATCCTGGTCACTAGTCCGATCATTCCTTCGTCTCCATACACACCTACGACCACCACGGGAGCAGCACCCGCGGGGGCGGCGAGCACCGCCCGCGCGCGAAGGAGACTGTATGAGAACGGGAGCATGGCTGATCGGAGCCCGGGGCTCGGTCGCCGTCACGAGCATGATCGGGGCGCTGGCCGTCCGGGCGGGCTTGACCGGGCCCACCGGCTGCGTCCTCGAGTCACCCGCCCTGCGCGACCGCGTCCGGCCCGGCATCGGCGACCTCGTCTTCGGAGGCCACGACGTCACCTCCGTCCCCCTGGAGAAGAAGGCCGCCCAACTGGCCGAGGCCGGGGTGGTGCCGGCCGCCCTGGCGCGCGCCGTCCGGGGCGACCTGGCCGTCATCGAGCGGGACCTCCGGCCGGTGCCCGCCGCCCCCACCCAGGCGCAGACCGCCGCCGCCATCGCCGCCGACCTGGACCGCTTCCGCCGCGAACACGGCCTGGAACGCGTCGTCGTCATCAACGTCTCGTCCACCGAACCCGTCCCGCCCCCGCACCCCGCCCACGCCTCGCTCACCGCGCTCCGGGCCGCCCTCGACGGGCCCGACCCGGTGCTGCCACCCAGCGCCCTCACCGCCTACGCCGCCTTCGAGGCCGGCTGCCCGTACGTGGATTTCACCCCCTCGACCGGCGCCCGCCTGCCCGCCCTCGCCGACCTGGCCCTCCAGCGGGGGCTCCCGTACGCCGGGCATGACGGCAAGACGGGCGAGACCCTGGTGAAGTCGGTGCTCGCGCCGATGTTCGCCCAGCGCAACCTCAGGGTGCGGACCTGGTCCGGCGTCAACCTGCTCGGCGGGGGCGACGGCGCCAACCTGGCCAGACCCGGCGCCAACGCCGCCAAGGCCGCCAGCAAGCAACGGGTGCTGGCCGAGACCCTCGGCTACGCGCCGCAGGGCGACACGCGCATCGACTACCTGGAGGACCTCGGCGACTTCAAGACCGCCTGGGACCTCGTCACCTTCGAGGGCTTCCTCGGGACGGCGATGCGCATGGAGTTCACCTGGCACGGCTGCGACTCGGCCCTGGCCGCCCCCCTCATCCTCGATCTGGCCCGCTTGAGCACCGCCGCCGCCCAGGCCGGCCGCTCGGGCCCGCTCGCGGAACTGGCCTTCTTCTTCAAGGACCCTCTGGGGGAGGTCTCCCACGGGCTCGCCGAGCAGTGGCGCTCCCTGTGCGACCTGGTCGACACCCTCACCCCGCAGGCATCGGAGTGACCCGCCCACCGACCGTGTACGCCGATCGCGCGACGGCGGCGGGGGTGTGGTGCCGGTGGGGTGCGGCCAGGTCCGGCGTCGGCCGAGCGTGGCGGCGGCGATGTGCAGCGTCCGCTGGGCTGGGCGGTGGCCTCCCGTGGTGCCGGCGGCCTCGGGCGAGGGCCGGCTGCCCGTGGGTGTGTCTGTCCGTGACGAAGCTGCGAGCCGGGGGCTGAGTGGCCGGCGGTGAGGAGGGTGACCATGGCGGGGCCGCGGGACCTGCTGGAACTCGTTCGGGCGCCGGCCGCGCTGTCGGTTCCCGGTGACGTGCTCGCCGGCGCCGCCGCCGGGCGGGCGCTCAGCGGGCGGACGGCCGGGCTGGCCTGCTCGTCGATCTGCCTGTACTGGGCCGGCATGGCCGCCAACGACTGGGCCGACCGTCACCTCGACGCCGTCGAGCGGCCGGAGCGCCCCATTCCCTCGGGGCGGGTCGCGCCGGGCACGGCTCTGGGGGTGGCCGCCGGGCTCACTGCCGCGGGTCTCGCCCTGGCGGGTCTCGCCGGGGGCCGCCGCGCCCTGGCCGTGGCCGCGCCGCTGGCCGGCGCCGTCTGGGCGTACGATCTGG
>NZ_BAAAMU010000072.1:47939-55327 GCF_039529435.1 Nonomuraea maheshkhaliensis | reverse complement strand
GGCAGGGCCACGGCCACCGGCACCGCGCGGGCGGGCAAGGCCACCGCGAGCGGCGCCAGGAAGGTCGGCCAGGCCACCCGCCGGCTCACCTACGCCAACGGCGCCGGCCGCACCGGGCTCGGCCGGCTGATCGAGCTGTCGGCGGGCAACAGCGCCGGTGACGCGCTCGTCACGGTGGCGCTGGCCAGCACGGTCTTCTTCGGGGTGCCCGTCGGCGAGGCACGCGGCTCCGTGGCCCTCTACCTGGTCATCACGATGTTGCCGTTCGCGCTGCTGGCGCCGTTCGTGGGGCCGATACTCGACCGGTTCAGGTCGGGACGGCGTTACGTGATGGCGGGCACGCTGTTCGGGCGAGGGCTGCTGTGCTTCGCCATGGCGGCGGCCGTGGGGCCCGGTGACCTGCCGACGCTGTTCATCGGGGCGCTGGGCGTGCTGGTGCTGTCGAAGTCGTACAACGTGTCGCGGGCGGCGATCATGCCGAGCGTGCTGCCCGCCGACATCGGGCTCGTCTCGGCGAACGCGCGGGTGGCGCTGTTCACGCTGGTCGCGGCGGGAGTGGCGGTGCCGGTCGGCGCGGGGCTGACCGCCGTCGTCGGCAGCGCGGTGGTGCTGCGGGTGGCGATGGTGGCCTTCCTGCTGCTCGGCGTCGCCGCCGTACGCCTGCCGCGTCACATCGACTCCCCCGACCTGGAGGAGGAGGGCGGGCCTCCGCGCTGGCGCACCCTGCTCAAGGTGGGCCCCGCGGTGGCCGAGGCCGTCTGGGCGAACCTGGCGCTGCGCGTCTTCTCCGGTTTCCTGCTGTTCTTCCTGCTGTTCCTGGTGCAGGACGAGGCGGTGCCGTGGCTGGCCGCCGCCGAGCCGTGGGCGCGCGACCCGTTCTTCGACATCCCCAAGACGATCGCGCTGCTGGCGGGGGCGGCCGGGCTGGGCGGCCTGGTGGGCGCCGCGGTCGCGAACTGGACGCGCAACAACTCGCCGCAGCTCATCGTGCTGGTCACGCTGGCGGTGACCGCCGTGACGGCCGTCGTCACGGCCGTCTTCTTCGGGGTGTGGACCGCGCTGGCCATCGCCCTGGTCACGGCGTTCGCCCAGGAGCTGGGCAAGCTGGCGCTCGACGCGATCGTGCAGCGGGAGATCGGCGAGGAGGTGCGCTCGTCCACGTTCGGCGTGGTCGAGGCGGTGCTGCAGCTCGCCTGGGTGTTCGGCGGGCTGGTGGGCCTGGTGCTCTCGCTCACGCGGAGCAGCACGGCCGGGCTGGTGGCTCCGGCGGTCGCGCTCATCGCGATGCTCGGCTGGTTGCTGGTCTCGCGCAGAGGCCGCGTACGCGAGACCGAACGCAAACTACGCCGGCAGCGGGCCGAAGCCGAAGCGGCCTCCGGCCTCAGGCCCGACGCACAGCCTGACGTCCAACCCGATGACCGGCCCGATCCCCGGCCCGGCCCTCAGCCCGATGCCGAGCCCGGTCCCCGGCCCGACCGCCGACCGGACGTCCGGCCCGATCCCGGGCCCGGCCACCATCCGGGTCCCGGTGAGCAGCGGGGCGGCGGAGTCGATCCGACCAAGCCGCTCACCAACCCGCACGGCTGAGCGGGAACGGCGGCGGATCAGGCGTCGAGGTCGTCCGCGACCGCCCTGAGCACCTGCGCGATCTTCTTGGCGTGCGCCGCGTCCGGATGCTTGCCGCGCTGGTAGGAGGTGGAGACACCGTCGAGCAGTTTGATGAGGTCTTCGACGATGACCACCATCTCGTCCGGCTTCTTCCGCTTGCCCTTGGGCTTGGTCTTGGCCAGCGTCGGCGGCTGCTCCAGGATCCTGACGGAGAGCGCCTGCTGGCCCCGACGGCCCTCGGCCACGCCGAACTCGACCTTCTGGCCGGGCTTCAGCGGGCCCGCACCTGTGGGCAGCGCGGATGAATGCACGAAGACCTCACCGCCGTCGTCGCGGGTGAGGAAGCCGAATCCCTTGTCGGCGTCGTACCACTTGACCTTGCCACTCGGCACAGGAGGACCTCGTTCAAACAGTCGAAAGGAGGACGGATGGATGTAGGTTATGCCCCGCGAAGCGCCAGGGCGACCGGGTAAATGCGGTGCATTTACCGGAGTTCATGATGCTCGCGCCATGTGCTGAACCAGGCGGCGAATTCGGTCAGGTCGCCCAACGTCACATCAGCTCCGTGATCACGCAGCTCTCCCACCGTGTAAGGGCCGGTCGCGACCGTCACGCTCACGGCGCCACCGGCGCGTGCGGCCTCGATGTCGGCGACATGGTCACCAACATAAGCCGCCGCGCCGAAGCGCGCGAGTGCCGATCCCTTGGCGGCCGCGAAAACCGATCCGACCACTTCGTCCACGTCCAGGCCCAGCACCTTGAGGGTGCCGACGGCGTCGCGGGCGTTCTTGCCGGTCACCACGATGACCCGGCCGCCGGCCGCGCGCACGGCTTCGACCGCCTCGTACGCGCCCGCCATCGCGGTATGGCTCGGCACCCCCATTTCCGGATATATCTCTCGATAGAGGTCGGCGGCTGCCTCGACCTCCTCGGTGGGCAGCCAGTTGGCCAGCTCCATCTCCAGCGGCGGCCCCAGTCGCCGTACGATCGCCGCACTGTCGAATGGCACGCCCAAACGCACGGCCAGCTCGTCGAAAACGGCCGCTATGCCCGACCGCGTGTCCGCCAATGTCATGTCAAGGTCGAATCCCACCGAAGTCATCACAGACAGCAGGATCCCAAACCTCCCCCTACTCCACGTAACGGGCCTTGTTCTGAGAGCATGGGAATGGGAAGAAAGGAATTACTTATCGGAGAGGAGTGGCCGTGACCGACACCCCCCAGCCGCCGCACAGCGGAGACCGGCTCGTCGCCTCCTCGGCCCCGCCCCAGCCGCCCTTGACGCGGCCTGAGCCCAGGCCGCACCGCCCGGCCCGCCCCGGCGGGCCCGTGCTGACGGTGTGGCAGCGCGTCATCGGCGCCCTCGTCTACCTCGTACGGCTGGCCAGCAGGGTCGCCGCGCTGGCCCTGGTGCTCCACGCGGTCTTCACGGTGTTCAGCGCCAACCCGGCCAACGTCTGGTACCGGTTCGTCGAGACCCTCGCCTCGACGCTCTCCCTCGGGCTGGCCAACCTGTTCCGGTTCGCCGATCCGCACTTGACCACGCTGGTCAACTACGGCCTGGCCGCGGTGGTCTGGTTGATCATCGGTTCCGCCCTGGCGAGCCTGATCCGGCGCGCCGCCCCATAACGACTACTCTCCTTACGGAGGTATCAGCACAGACATGACCAGATCGACACGTGAGCGGATCATCGATGAGTCCCTGCGGCTGTTCGCCGAACGGGGCTACGCCGCCACGTCGGTGGCCGAGATCGAAGCCGCCTCCGGGCTCTCGCCCGGCGCCGGAGGGCTCTACCGGCATTTCAAGTCCAAGTACGAGGTGCTGGCCGCGGCCATCAGCGAGCACGCCAGCCGCACCCGGATCCAGGTGGCCGAGAGCCTGGCCGAGCTGAGCGCCATGGAGTCCTCGGTCGACCTGGAGGTGCGCCTGTCCCACGTGTGCCGCGCCGGGCTGGCGAAGGTGCGCGAGGAGTCGGAGCTGACCCGGGTGTTCTTCCGCGACCTGAGCCAGTTCCCCGAGCTGGTCGCGGTGGTCCGCGAGGGGCTGCTCCAGCCCATGTTCGACGCCATCGTCACCTGGTTCAAGGCCCAGCCCGAATACCACGACGCCAAGCTCGACTGGTCGGGCATCTCGACCGTGCTCGGCGGGGCCGTGGTGCACTACCGGCTCTTCCAGGAGACCGTGGGCGAGCTGCCGGGGCACGCGGAGAAGGACCAGTTCGTGGCCGCCTGGGTGCGGCTGGCCGTCGGCCTGCTGCCCAGCCCGGCGCCGGTCAGCTGACGTCGAGCAGGCGGTAGGCCAGCCACAGGACGCCCGCGCCCGTACCGATCATGAACATGGTGCCGCTGACGTCCCAGAACTGCGTGACGAACGCCGCCATCCCGGCCTCGATCCCCACGCGCAGGCCGCCGATGAGCACGCCGCCGACGGCGTAGCCGAGCAGCGGCGCGCCGGCGCCGACGAACCGGTCGCGCACGTTCCAGGCGTCGCTGAACAGCACCATCGCCGCGCCCACGGCCCACACCACCAGGGGCACCTGGAAGATGGCCACCGCCGGCAGGTCGAACGGCACCAGCAGCGCGGCCAGCACCAGGATCACGAGCGCGGCGGTGTCGCGCGGGTGCTCCTTGACGATGGTCCTGGCGTCCCTGCCGCCGGTGGCCATCGGGTTGGCGCTGGACATGGCCGCCCTGCGCAGCCCGGCGAACGGCAGCCCCATGCCCTGCCGCCGGTCGAGGCTGTCCTGGGCGATCCTGCGGTACGCCCGCACGCCGGGCGGCGCCTCCTCGTCGGCCACGGCCGGCAAAGGCCGCGTGCCTCCCCCGCCGGAAGGCCCGCTGACCGGCCCACTGGCCGGCCTCGTGACGGCCCCGGTGCCCGCCGCCGAACCCGCCGCCGCTCCACCCGCCGTTCCCAAGCTCGTCCCGGCGCCGCCGCCGGCCCGCGTGACGCCCACGCCCACCGGGTCCCGCGCGGTGGCGACGCCCGCCTCGGCCAGCCTGCGCGCCTCGCGCTCGACGAGCGCGACCGGATCGCCGAACCTGGCCAGCACCTTGGCCACCTGGCGGGCGTTCTGGCTGCCGCCCCGCTCGACCTCGATCCTGGCCCGCAGCCGTCTGGCGAAGTCGAGCCGCTGATCGGCCCTGAGCACGCCGTGGGCCGCGTCGGCGGCCTGAGAGACGTAGTTCAGCACCAATTGGTCCGCGCGCTCTATCACGTCTAGCAATGCTGCCCCAATCAGGGGGGACATACCATGGCAACGATGGAGTTCACGGAGTGGATCAGGGGACGCACCGACGCACAGCTGCGGGCGCTCGTCTCCGCGCGGCCAGAGCTGATCACTCCGGTGCCCGCGCATCTGGAAGGTCTCGCCTCACGAGCGGGCAGCCCGTCGGCGATCGGCCGCGTTCTCGACCGGCTCGACCGGTTCACGCTGGCGGTCGTGGAGACGCTGGCCGTACGCGACGGCCCGGTGCCGAAGGACGAGCTGCGCGAGCTCATCCGGGCGGCGCTGGCGGGCGCCGATCCGGAGAACGCCCTGGCGACCGGCGAGGCGGGCAGCGCCGACCCCGAGCCGGCCCTGTCGGCCGCCCTCGACCGGCTGTACGACCTGGCCCTCGTCTACGGCCCCGACGACGCGCTCGACCTGGGCCCCGGCGTACGCAAGCTGCTCGACGACCCGGCGGGGCTGGGCCCGCGGGCCATGGACGCGTTCCGGCACCACGCGCCCGAGCAGCTTGAGGAGATGGCCGACGACGTCGCCCCCGGCACCACCGGCTCGGGCAAGGAACGGCTGGCGGCGGCACTGGCCCAGCCAGAAGGGCTGATCGAGTCGGTCTCGCCCGAGGCCAGGGGCGCGCTCGACCAGCTCGTCTGGGGCCCGCCGACCGGCCGCGTGCCCAACGCCAGGCGCGAGGTGAGCGTGGCCACGGCCCGTTCGCCCATCGAGGAACTGCTGGCGCGCGGCCTGCTGGCGGCCACGGGCGAGGAGACCGTGGCGCTGCCCCGTGAGGTGGGCCTCTACCTGCGCGGCGGCCGGGTGCACCGCGACCTGCTGGCCCTGCCGCCGCCGCTGGAGGGGGCCGCGCGCGATGCCGGGCTGGCCGACCGTACGGCGGCCGGGCAGGCGTTCTCGTTCGTCAGATCCGTGGAGGAGCTGTGCGAGCGGTGGAGCGTCGAGCCGCCGGGCGTGCTGCGTACCGGAGGGCTGGGCGTGCGCGACCTGAAGCGCACCGCGGGCGAGCTGGACCTGCCCGAGTGGGTGACCGCGCTGGTGATCGAGGTCGCGCACGCGGCCGGGGTGATCCACGCGGGCGGCGGCGTCGACGGCGAGTGGCTGCCGACCTCCGGCTACGACCTGTGGCGGGTCAGGGGGACGGCCGACCGGTGGACGGCGCTGGCGCTCACCTGGCTGGCCATGGACCGGGTGCCCGGCCTGGTCGGCGACCGGGACGAGCGCGACAGGCCGCTCAACGCCCTGCACGCCGACCTGCGCCGTTCGTCCGCGCCCGGCATCAGGGCGGCCACGCTGGGTGTGCTCGCGTCGGCTCCCGGCCTCGCGCCCGCGCGCGACGCCGTGCTCGAACGGCTGGCGTGGGAGCAGCCGCGCCGCAGGGGGCCGCTGCGCGAGCAGCTGACCGAGTTCGCGCTGCGGGAGGCCGAGCAGGTGGGCGTGACCGGGCTGGGCGCGCTGTCCGCGCACGGGCGGGTGCTCGTCGAGGGCGGCGACGCGGCCGCTGTGCTCGCCCCGCTGCTGCCTGAGCCGGTCGATCACGTGCTGCTCCAGGCCGACCTGACCGCCGTCGCGCCCGGCCCGCTGACGAGCGAGCTCAACCGCTGGATGACGCTCACCGCCGACATCGAGTCGAAGGGCGGCGCCACCGTCTACCGGTTCAGCGAGAGCTCGATCCGGCGCGCGCTCGACGCGGGACACGGCGGCGAGGAGCTGGTCTCCATGCTGGCCAGACACTCGGCCACGCCGGTGCCGCAGGCGCTGTCCTACCTGGTGACCGACGTGGCCAGGCGGCACGGGCGGATCAGGGTGGGCACCGCGAGCGCGTACATCCGCTGCGACGACCCCGCGCTGCTCGACCAGATCACCGCCGACCGCCGCTCGTCCGCGCTGCGCCTGCGCCGGCTCGCGCCGACCGTGATCGCCTCCCGCTCGCCGCGGGCGGCGCTGGTCGACTCGCTGCGGGCCATGGGGTACGCGCCGGTGGCCGAGTCGCTCGACGGCGACGTGATCATCTCCCAGCTGGAGAGCCGGCGCACCGAGGGGCTGGCCCCGGTCCGCGCGGTCGCCTCGCCGAACGGCCTCGATCCTGAGGTCGCGGCGGCAGCCGTACGCGCCCTGCGAGCCGGCGACGCGGCCCACCTGGCCCGGCGTGAGCCCGTGGACGCGCCGGCCGGCCAGGAGCCGTTGGGGCCCACCACCGCCACGATCTCGGCCCTCCAGGAGGCCATCAAACAGGGTGTACGGGTGTGGATCGGCTATCTCGACTCGCAGGGCAACGCCACCTCGCGCATCCTGGAGCCGGCCAGGATGGAGGGCGGCTACCTGACCGCGTACGACGAGACCAGGGCCGCCGTCCACCGCTTCGCCCTGCACCGCATCACCGGCGTGTCGGGCCTCTGACCGGCGACGGCGCGAGGCCCGCGAACGAGAGGGCCGGTGTGACGGAGCCGGCCGGGTGACCGGGTCAGCGGTGCGACGCGGTCATGAGTGACCGGGTCAGCGCCTGGCGCGCGACCGCCGGGGCGGGCCCAGACGGCCGCTTCC